>NZ_JAUBUG010000006.1:0-125325 GCF_036705345.1 Microcoleus sp. B3-D2 | reverse complement strand
TGACATTTTCGGGTTCTATATTTTTCACTTCGTTCAAGTCAGTTACATCATACCTCATCTTTCTGAGAAAGGCTATAGCAAAATCTTAAAATTTCTGCTAAAATCTACCAAGAGGAATGTGGACGCACGGGCAAAATCCAACGCAGCCAGCACAACCTCAACTCGGACACTACCTTTAAGAGGATTTAACCCATGACTGTGGATGAAGCTCTCGCCATTGTCGAAACAGTCCTAGAGGATGACGAACAGTTAAACGACGTGCAAGAGCTAATCTTCAAACAGTGCTGGGAAGGCAGACAGTCTTATGAGGAAATTGCTAAACTTTCTAAATATGATGATGAATATATTAAAGCCGCTGGCTATAAACTCTGGAAGTTACTCTCAGACGCTTTTGACGAAAAAGTAAAAAAAAGTAATATTAAAGCAGTTATAAAACGATACTTGCGGCGACATCAAGTGACTTTACATCGAACTCAAGTTATTGGAGTTAATCTCAGCGGTGCTAACTTAAGCGGCTCCAGAGTATTATTCGCAAACTTAAGTGAATCAGATTCATCGGCAGATTTACACGGTGCAATTATAACTGATAATAAGACGGCATCAGATGAAATTATCAAGGCTGAAGATGCACATAACCAGGGAATTTTGTCGAGCATAGAAGAACGGATTTATCACTGGAATGATTTGCGCTTTCACAGCCAAGAACAAGTAAAAATAGCCGAAGCGCTCGATCGCACAAACACCCTATTCTTCCCCAACTCCAAAGCCCGCCTCACAACACCCGCAGGTAGACAAAACCAAGAACCAGATTTCCTCATATTCCACCAAGGCAAATGGGGTATTCTGGAAATATGGCATCCCGATACACAAAAAGATGAAACGCGCGATCGCCTGTTTGCATCTCACGGTATCAGCATCATCCACTATTGCGACGCTAACAGATGCACAGAAGAACCAGATCGCATTGTCCAAGAGTTTTTAGACATATTGAGTCAGGGATAGGGCGAGTGGTTTTTTCATAAGGGCGATCGCATAGGGGCCCAGAAACCGGGTTTTTTACGATAATACTTCGTTGTATCCCGCAGATTCGGTAAAAAACCCGGTTTCTTTGCTTGGAGTGCGTAAGTGCATAAGGGCGATCGCACTCCGTAACAAAGTAGATTTTGCCTTGACAAATTACTCGATTTGTGATAAGCACGAGTGGTGGAAATTTTTAAGGGCGATCGGGCAAACACCGCTCAGCTATATTTCCCTGAAGACTCAGCAGCATTAGCCAGCCGCTCCACGCCCGCTCGGACAATTACCGCCAAATCTGCGATCGGCATACATTGAATTTTTTTAAGCATATCGTTCGTATCCATCGGTTCCCGCATCGGCTTCCCGTCGAGATGACTTATGAGTTCTTCTAGCGTGAAACCAGCTCTAATCGCAATCTGAGTCAAATTTTCCGTATCCGGGATACTCTGGCCTTTTTCCCACAACTGTACAGCAGTCGATGACACACCCAAAAGCTTGCCAAAAGCTCGCTGGCTGAGGTCGCCACGCGCTAACTTAACAACCTCAATTAGTTTTTCCGTTTTTTCATTTTTCGGCGTTATCTTGGGATTGGGATTCGGTGTGCGGTTTAACGGAGGTACAAAAGATTTAATCAGTGCTTCTTCAATTTGAGAAAGTAATGATTCATCACTACAATGAAGCCATGCAATCCGAACATTCCCTATTGTTTTGAGTTCGGTATAGCGATGGTGAACATTCCAGCGAGCTGCCAAATTTTTAGAACGACCAATATAAAGAATTTTATCCGAATTTCCCAGGGCAAAATAAATAGCTGGTAATCCCGGTAAGTTCTGTTTTTCTGTTAAAGGCAAGGATGGTAGAGTCAATGGGTTAACTTGCAAAAACTTTTCGATCACTTTTTTGTGCCTAAAAAAATAAACGATTTTATAAAAGCAGCCAACACAGCCAATGTGATGCAGATTGTTAATTCCCAGTTCACATATAAATCTGCCTAATACTCATTCTCCAGCAGCCTCAGCCGACGCAGCGAATCTATCCGCTACAGCTTTGCCAATTAGCGCCACCTGACTCAGAGGCAAAAACTGAATTTTTTTGACAATATCGTTAATTTCTGGTGGTTGTGAATAAGTTTTTGTCTATTTTGGATGTTCACAAGTTAAAAGCTACTCTATCATATCTACCAGTCTACTTACAAACTGATACATCAACCATACTTCCCAGAAGACTCAGCAGCAGCAGCGAGCCTATCCATCACAGCTCTACCAATCACTGCCAACTCACTAATCGGCATACATTGAATTTTCTTAAGCAGCTCGTTGGTATTAACAGGTTCGGGCATTGGCTTGCCTTCGAGATGAGCCATTAACTCTTCCATCGTAAAGCCCGCTCTTGTCGCAATCTGCGTCAAATTTTTCGTATCGGGGAGAACCTGTCCTTTCTCCCAATACTGAACAGCAGACCCAGAGACTCCCAATAGCCTACCAAAAGCGCTAAAACTCATGGAGCCACGCGCTAGCTTCACAACTTCGCTCAGTTTTTTCTTAGCTTCTGCGTCCACAGTATCAGCCACGAGATAACCACAATTCCTAGTTTACAGATAAATCTGCCTCATATTCATTCTCCAGCAGCCTCAGCCGAGGCAGCAAATCTATCCGCTACAGCTTTAGCAATTAGCGCCACCTGACTCAGAGGCAAAAACTGAATTTTTTTGACAATATCGTTAATTTCTGGTGGTTGCGAGACTGGATTGCCATCCAAAAAGCTGAGAAACTCTTCCAGAGTATAGCCGGCTCTCGCTGCGAGCTTACCCAAGTTTTCAGTATCGGGAACCGTATCGCCCCTTTCCCAAAGCTGAACAGCAGTCGCAGAAACGCCTAAAAGCTTACCAAACGCTCGTTGACTCATTGTTCCACGAGCAGTTTTGATGATTTCACTAAGTTTTTGTCTATTTTGGATGTTCACAAGTTAAAAGCTACTCGACCGCACCTACAAGTAAACTGGTCAGTTTATAAATCATTATCATTCAATAGTTTATTCTTTGACTTGTCATCATTGACAAACAAGTAAGTTTAGTATAAAATTAAAAGTATAAATTTAGTAGCCCTGGATCTGAGTATCCCTCGCGATCCAGCAGTCAGAAAATAATGACTAATAGACGCACACAGAGAACACGCAACACACGTCAAAGCCTCACAGCCTCCGGTTGGCTAAAACCCCAGCGCTGGCAAATCTCCAAAATAGAAGCCGCCGAAGCCCTGAAAATACCCGTCAACCGCATAGTCAAAGTCTACCCCAAACAACATCAAGTAATAGTTGTTTACCTGAACAAGAAAGGACAAAAATGCAGTTCCTTTTTCAGCTACAGACTATTTGCCAGATGGCAACAAGAGGCGATCGCAGCAATTGCCAGTTGTAGAAACCAGCAAATCCTAGCACCCCTAGAAGTCATTGTACAATACGACCTCGAACATTTCAAATATCCAGTGGCGATCGCCGATGCAATTTGGGAAGCCCTACTCAAGCATATCTCCCGCGTAACAAGGGAACTGAGGCTGAGCAAACAATGCGCCTAGCCCTCCATCACTCCATCAATTAGTAGAAGCAGCCAACTCAGCCAAACGTTCCTGCTGATCCTGAGAAATGCAAGTTTGAATAATCCCCTCAATATCCCCTTCCAAAACACTATTGAGCGAGAAATTCTCCCCCAAACGGTGGTCGGTAGCCCGATTGTCCTTATAGTTGTAAGTGCGAATCTTCTCCGATCGCGAACCAGTACCAACCTGAGCCAAACGCCGCGACTTCACCTCATCCTGCTGCTCCCGCAACTTCATCTCATAGAGCTTAGCCCGCAAAATCTGCATCGCCCGCTCCTTATTCTGCAACTGACTGCGCTCCTCAGTACAGAAAATCCGAATTCCCGTCGGCTTGTGAAACAAATCCGCAGCAGTTTCCACCTTGTTCACGTTTTGACCGCCTGCGCCGCCCGATCGAGCCGTGCTCATCTCAATATCCTTCGGATCGATGTGAATCTCCACATCATCCACCTCCGGCATCACAGCCACCGTCGCCGTCGAAGTATGCACCCGGCCGCCAGCCTCAGTCACAGGCACTCGCTGCACCCGGTGTACTCCAGCCTCAAACTTCAGCTTGCTGTAAACGCTGTCGCCTGTAATTTCCAGAATTACCTCTTTAAACCCGCCCATTTCCGCCAGCGACTCGCTCACCAACTTCACCTGCCAGCCTTGAGTTTGAGCGTAGCGCGAATAGAGCCGCAGCAAATCTCCCGCCCAAATACTAGCCTCATCACCGCCAGTACCGGCCCGAATTTCCAGCATAATATTCTTGTCATCGTTCGGGTCGCGGGGGAGCAGCAAAACCTTCAAACGACTTTCCAAACTCTCCAGCTTCGACTCAAGTTCCTGAACTTCCAGCGCAGCCATTTCTTGCATATCTCGATCGCCCGCAGCTTCCTTGAGAACCTGTCGCGTGCCCACCAAATCTTCCTGAGTGGTTTTCCACAGAGCAAAAGTATCGACCACTTCCTCCAAGGACGATCGAGCTTTTGCTACCCGTTGAAACTCTTGATTGTCCCTAGCGACATCCGGGTCAGCCATGCGGCGAGTCAACTCATTAAAAGTTTGCTCTACCGACTTCAATTTATCCAGCAAATAAGATTCAGCCATTGTCAGTTGTCCTTTGTCAATCGATTTTAGATTTTAGATTTTAGATTTTAGATTTTAGATTTGAAGAACAGTTGGGATAGAATCTCGATCGAACTCTACTCGATCGCACTCAACTGCCTGCATAGCAAGTCTTCAATCTAAACTCTCCAATCCGAAGGCGGATCGATTTTAGATTTTAGATTTTAGATTTTAGATTTTAGAACTCAAGAGCAGTTAGGATAGAATGTCGATCGAACTTAACTCGATCGAACTCAACTGCCTGCATAGAAAGTCTTCAATCTAAAATCTAAAATCCGAGGGCGGTAAGTTGTCAGTAGAAAGAACTACTCTCAACAAACTGCGGACAAATGACAATCCGGCTACTTCTTCTTTTTGCCTTTACCAGCAGCCTTAGAAGCATCTGCTTTCGGCTCTTCCATTTTCAGCGGTCCAGAGGAAGCATCTGCCTTCGGCATTTCTACCTCGGTCATGCCGTATTTCCGCATAAAGCGCTCCACACGACCTTCTGTATCAATAATCTTCTGAGTGCCAGTATAAAAAGGATGATTTCCCGACCAGACATCAACTTGAAGCTTTGGTCTAGTGGAACCCACAGTCATCACCAGTTCCCCGTTGCAATAAACCTGAGATTCGGGATACCACTCAGGGTGAATGCCATCTTTTGCCATTGTTTTTTACTCTCTAATTTTTGACTTTACAACCATTTTAGCTGCCGCAGGACTTGTACACCAACAACAGCACGAATTTTGCCTTATATCTGTCTGTTGGAACCAGGAATCAGGAATCGGAAATAAACTTCAAAAAAAGGCAGATAAAATCTGGATAGATAATTTTTGCCTTTTCCTGGTTCCTTCTTCCTTCTTCCTTCTTCCCTCGATTACCGCTTCGAGTATTGAGGAGCTTTGCGAGCTTTCCGCAAACCGTACTTTTTCCGTTCTTTGGCCCGCGGGTCGCGAGTCAAATAGCCCTCAGTCTTCAGAGGCTTGCGGTTGTCCGGGTCTAATTGACAAAGTGCTCTAGCGACACCCAAGCGAATCGAGTCAGCCTGACCTGTCAAGCCACCGCCTTCGACTTTTACCAAAATGTCGTACTCATTTTCCAGACCCAAAGTTTCCAGAGGAGCCTTAGCGAGAGCCAAATAAGTAGGGTTGAATTGCAGGTACAAATCCCCCTCTTTACCATTGACAGTCAGTATGCCAGTGCCGGGAACCAAGCGCACCCGCGCTACGGAACGCTTGCGACGGCCGGTACCCCAGTACACAGCGCGACCCGATGTATCTGTTGCTTGCATTACTCATTTCCTCCCGGAATCGTGTGAACAATTAATTCTTCTGGTTTTTGAGCTTGGTGCGGGTGGTTGGGGCCAGCGTACACCTTCAGTTTAGTAAACAGTTGTCTGCCCAGAGAAGTGTGAGGCAGCATTCCTCGTATAGCTTCTTCGACAATTCTTTCGGGCAAACGTGCTTGCAATTTGGCAAAAGTTTCTGTTTTCATGCCGCCCGGTCTTCCAGAATGGCGGCGGTAGATTTTCTGGGTCCGTTTTTTGCCAGTAACAGCGATTTTGTCAGCATTGATGACTATTACGAAGTCGCCGGTATCCATAGAAGGAGTGTAAGTCGGTTTGTGTTTCCCCCGGAGGTACATGGCAACTTCAGTTGCCAGACGGCCCAGCCGCTGGTCGGCGGCATCGACCACGTACCACTTGTGCTCTAGGGAGTCTTGAGTAGGGACGTAAGTTTTGTTCATTGTTTGTTGTTAGTTGTCTATTAACTGTTAACTGTTGTTAGTTGTCAGTTGTCAGTTGTCAGTTGTCAGTTTTAAATTGTTAGTTGTCCTTAGTTTTTTATTAGTAGTTACCTAATGACTAATGACTAATGACTAATGACTAATGACTAATGACTAATGACTAATTTTGGCTGAGTGTCGTACCAGACATCTGGGGGAAAGGGAAATTCTGAATAGCCAACCCGCAGCAGGCACAAACCTTGAGCGGGAGCGGCATATTTTACCATTTCTCGGCGTTCGTTGACCCAGATATCTGTGAAATTGTCGATCGGCCTTTCCCCGCGACCCACCTGCACCAGCAACCCCACCAGCAGCCGCATCATCCCGTACAGAAACCCGCTCGCCTGAACCTCAATATAGATAAGAGGCCCAGAACGCTGACACTCTGCCGCTTGCACGTCCACCCAGGAATGGGGGCGGGCAGACCCCGCGCGGTGGAAAGCAGCCAGGTGATGCCGCCCGATTAGCGGTGTCAAAGCTGTCTGAATCAAAGATTCATCCACAGGAGCGTGATAGCAGTGCCAAGCAAAAGGACGCACAAACAAATTAGGGGTCGGGTCTGTATAAAGGGTGTAGCGATAGCGCCGCCAACTGGCTGAGAACCGAGCGTGCCAGGTAGGTTCCACCTTTGCCGAAGCTCGAATTAAAATATCTTTTGCCAGTCGAGAGTTGAGAACGCTTGCCCAGCGGTGAGCCGGAATTGGGCCGTGGGCATCAAAATGGGCTACTTGAGCAGCGGCGTGAACTCCCGCATCCGTTCTCCCGGCAGCGTGCAGCGTTACCGGGCGTTCCAGAACAGTCGATATTGCTGTTTCAATTTCTTCTTGTACTGTACGCTGGTTCGGCTGTCGCTGCCAACCGTGAAAGTTAGTGCCGAGGTATTGGATCACCAGAGCAACGCGCTGTATCGATTGGGGATTTTCGATTGGGGATTTTGGATTGTCAGTCATAAATCACAAATCTCCAACCCAAAATTGAATTAAACCAGTTCAACGATCGCCATTTCGGAATTGTCTCCTTGACGGGGGACAGTTCGTACTACGCGGGTGTAGCCGCCGTTGCGCGAGCCGTACCGTTCTTGTGCCGCCTCAAACAAGGCGTGTACTAACTGTTTATCGTAGATATAGCCCATAGCTTGGCGGCGAGCGGCCAAGGAGCCATCTTTGGCCAGGGTAATCATCCTGTCCGCCTCTGAGCGCAGCGCTTTGGCGCGGGCGAGAGTGGTCGTGATTTTACCGTGGCGGATTAATTCGGTGGTCAGCGAGCGCAGTAGGGCGCGGCGCTGGTCAGCCGGTTTGCTGAGTTGGGGAACGCGACAGCGGTGACGCATGGCAGTTGGTAATTGGTAATTGGTAATTGGGCGCCGGGATAGTCCGCGAGTTTTGAGCGGTGAATTCTTTAACTTAAAAACTCACCGGCTTAAAATTCAGAACTTTTTTACCCGTTACCCGTTGATTAACTTTTAGCTGATTTTTCCTGTGGCAAGGTAATGCCCAAGCGTTTTTGTAAAGCTTCAATCACTTCTTCTGCGGACTTCTGCCCGAAATTCTTGATCTCGAGCAAGTCTTCTTGGGTATAATCCAATAAGTCTGCGACTGAGTTGATCTGAGCCCGCTTGAGACAGTTGTAAGCCCGGACGGACAACTGCAATTCTTCGATCGGAATTTGGCTGGTAGGATCTGCTTCACCGGGATACTCTGGTTTGAGAGAATCTTGGGTGATGTCTTTGAGAGGTGCAAATAAATCTACCAGGATGTGGGCAGATTGACTCAAAGCTTCTTGAGGAGTCACGCTGCCATCAGTCCAGATTTCCATAATCAGCCGGTCTTTCTCGACCGTGCCGCCTACCCTAGCATCTTCAACGCTGTAGTTGACTCTGCGAATCGGCATAAAGATGGCGTCAATTTGGAGAAAATCCAAAGCCGACCCATCATCGCGACTGCGGTCTACTGCTCGGTATCCGATGCCTTTTTCAATTCTGAATTCCATTTCCAGAACTGAGCCGGGCGAGAGAGTTGCAATGTACTGGGAGCGATCGATCAATTCCACCTCAGAGGGCAAATCGAATCGATCGGCCGTAACTGTGACAGGCCCCTCAATCCGCAACCGGCCGATTTGCGGCTGCTGAGAATGAGTTTTGAGGACGACCTCTTTCATGTTCAGGAGAATTTCTAGAACATCCTCACGTACCCCTTCGATCGTGGCAAACTCGTGATTGACGCCCGCGATTCGGACTGAAGTTACTGCTGTTCCTTCCAAATTAGAAAGCAGAACTCGCCTCAGCGCATTCCCAACAGTTGTTCCCTGACCGCGATCGAGCGGTTCTAGGACAAATTTTCCGTACTGACTGCGGTCTTTGTCAGTGTTAGACTCTATACATTCAATTTGAAACTGCGCCACGGAGTGACCTCCCTTTTCCACTTTGGATTTTTGATTTTGGATTTTAGATTGCAGAGCATACCCCTGAACGGATTTCGGATTTTGGATGGACGGGGCAACAGTTAGAACCATTAGTTTTTGACTTTAAGCAGTTAGCCATTATCCAAAATCTAAAATCTAAAATCTCAAATCGTTTTAGACTCTACGCCGCTTGGGAGGGCGACAGCCGTTGTGAGGAATTGGGGTAACATCTCTAATCAGGGTGATTTCCAGTCCCGCCCCTTGCAGCGCCCGGATTGCAGTTTCTCTACCTGCTCCTGGCCCGCTTACCATTACTTCTATTTGGCGCATTCCTTGGTCGTTGGCTCTGCGGGCAGCACTTTCTGCTGCTGTTTGAGCTGCAAAGGGAGTTCCCTTCTTAGCTCCTTTAAAACCGCTGGAACCTGCCGATGCCCAGGATATCACTTCGCCGTTGAGGTCGGTAATAGTTACAATCGTGTTGTTAAAGGTAGACTGGATGTAGCCTACCCCATTGGGTACATTCCGTTTCTGCTTTTTTGCACCAGATTTCTTGCCTGTTTGTTGTCGCGCCATATTAGTCTCTTTAACGTTTCTCTCAACTAATGTTCCGAAGCGCTAGGAGCCAGCAGCCCCCAGCGTATTTTTCCAAAAAAGATGTTACTTCTTGGAAGGTGCCTTTTTCTTGCCCGCAACTGTTCGGCGGACGCCACGACGGGTTCGGGCGTTGGTACGGGTTCGTTGTCCCCGCACCGGCAGACCCAAACGGTGACGCCGACCGCGATAAGTTCCGATGTCCATCAGGCGCTTGATGTTCATTGACTCCCAGCGCCGGAGGTCTCCTTCGATTTGGTATGTGGTTTCTACATGAGCCCGCAGAGCTGTCACGTCGGCCTCTGTTAAATCCTTGACGCGAGTGTCAGGATTTACGCCTGTTGCAGCGATAATTTTTTGGGCCCGCGACAAGCCTATTCCGTAAATGTATGTCAGACCTATTTCGACGCGCTTATCGCGTGGAAGGTCTACCCCGGCAATCCGTGCCACACTTTTTCTCTCCCTAGTTTTCCTGTTTGGCTACAATGTTAAATTAGGATGCACCTGCGTGCATTGCCCAATCTTCGTTTTTTCTAACCTTGGCGCTGTTTGTGTTTCGGGTTAGTGCATATCACCATCACTCGACCGCGACGGCGGATGACGCGACATTTCTCACAAATTTTTTTGACAGATGCTCGAACTTTCATCTTTCTTCCTGCCTGGAGAACCCCGCTCTACCGGAGAGCAGGCACGCTGGGACTGCCCGTAGAGCGGTGGGAGGAGAGGCTGGGCAAGGTGTAGGCCTCTCCTCGATTAAATTGTATAAAGTGCGGGTTGTTTCATGAAGGAGCCCGCTTGCACCCACTCCCATTGCTGGGTAAAGTTCGCCTGCACAAAAATATTGGCGAGCGATACTTTTACGGTGTAACAATGACTTAACCCGGTACACCGGTGGGTTGTTGACGCCCTTCTCGGCAACACTACAAACGTAGCATTATAGCATAAATTTGAAGCTTTTTACCAAATTCTCTCTAAATTAAACTTACAATTAGTTTTTAGAAAGTTTTATCTAAGCCTATTTTTTCCGAAGGCGATAAGTAATCCTGCCTTTGGTCAAGTCGTAGGGAGTCAATTCGACTTTGACGCGATCGCCGGGCAGAATTTTGATGTAGTTGCGGCGGATCTTGCCGGAAATGTGAGCTAGCACGTTAAACCCATTATCTAGGTCAACGCGAAACATCGCATTGGGCAGGGATTCCGTCACTGTCCCTTCCATTTCAATTAAATCTTGCTTAGACAATTTGGTATTTACCTCAACTCTACATTTGATTAACTAGGAGTGTCCCGCTATTGGCCTCAAAACCTATTTACTGGTAGGAGTCAAACGGGAAAGCGGGGAAGAATTCGGGCAACTTTATCGACTTCTTGACTCAACCAACCGCTTGCTTTAGCTTTACTTGAGTAAAGTTGTGGCAAGTAGTATCGAGTTCAATCCGGGAACTAGCAACCCTCACAAAACCTGATAGCACAAAAAGCTCCTAGTTAACATATCTTAGCAAAAGCTTGTGAGTAACAAGGTGTATTGAGAGAGTTCAAGAATCGCCAGAGAGAGCTTGCTGCAGTTCTGCGGTGACTAATTCCATCGCTCGATCGCCATCAACCGCAACTAACTGTTGGCGGCCGCTGTAAAAATCAATCAAAGGCTCAGTTTGCTCGCGATAAACTTGCAATCGGCGGCGGATTGTCTCCTCATTATCATCCTGACGCCCCCGCGACAGCAGGCGAGCCACCAAAACATTGTCAGGAACGTCCAAATTGACCGCTCTGAGAGCGCAGTCCTTTCCAGACGTACTTCCTTCAACATGGCAGAGCAGTTTGTCAAAAAAAGCTGCCTGCGCGACTGTGCGGGGAAAGCCGTCGAGAATCCAGCCAGCACGAGCATCTGGCTGATTCATACGTTCTTGCACGATATCCATCAATAACTCGTCAGGAACCAACTCTCCCCGATCCATGTAGGATTGTGCCTTTTGACCCAAGTCAGTTTTGGCAACTACGCAGGCGCGTAGGATGTCACCTGTAGAAATGTGGGGTATTTTCCAGAGAGCTGCTAAGAGCTGAGCCTGAGTTCCCTTTCCTGCCCCTGGAGGCCCCATAAAAATCAATTGCATTGCGATTACTTCACCATTCCTTCATATCGCTGGGAGATGACGTAAGTTTGAATTTGCTTAGCAGTTTCGATCGCGACACCTACTAAAATCAGTAGGGAAGTTGCGCCAAAACCTCTAAAAGTTTGCACTCCGATCGCGCTTTCTACAGCAGTTGGTACAATGGCCACCAGACCGAGAAATATCGCTCCCAAGAAAGTCAAACGGTTCAAAACCTTCTCCACATAATCGCTGGTTTTCTGACCGGGACGAATTCCAGGAATGCTGGCACCCATTTTCTTCAAGTTCTGAGACATATCTACGGGGTTGACAATCAACGAAGCGTAGAAATAGCTGAAGAACAGAATCAAAGTCAGATAAAACAGCGCGTAAGCCCAAGGGGTCGGCCCATTCGGACTCAAAACATTAGCAACTTGAACCAAAAACGGGTTATTGAGAGACTGAGCGAGGAAAGAAGGCACAATTAAAACCGAAGATGCAAAAATAATCGGCATCACTCCGCCTTGATTCAAGCGCAGGGGCAGATAGCTCCGGCTCTCCCGATAAACTTTGCGGCCGACTTGGCGGCGGGCCGAAATAATCGGAATGCGGCGAGTACCTTCCTGAACAAAAACAATCCCAACAATCGTCACCAAAAAGACCAGCAGCAGAACTACTACACGGCCGACAACTTGCGTGTCCCCACTTTGAGCCAATTCAAAAGTTTGTCCCAAAGAGCGCGGCAATACCGACACAATATTGATAAAAATCAGTAGCGACGCTCCGTTCCCGATACCTCGTTCCGTCACCACTTCCGATATCCACATTACAAACATTGAGCCTGCCGTCAAAGCCAAAGCAGTTTGTGCTATGAATAAAGGCGATGGAGATTGAGCAAAAGGGCTGACCCAAATCGCAATGCCAATACTTTGCAGAATTGCCCAGCCCAAAGAAACGTAGCGAGTAATTTGAGAAATCTTGCGCCGCCCTGCTTCTCCTTCATTTTTCTGCAAGTCTTCTAAGCTTGGCAGAGCCGCAGTTAGAAGTTGCACAATAATTGAAGCATTAATGTAGGGCAAAATCCCCAGCGCGAAAATCCCCAAAGCTGACAAGCCACCTCCTGAGAACAAATCCAAAAAGCCAATTAAAGGGCTATTTTGGACGTTTTGGGCAAAGGCGACTCGATCGATGCCGGGGACTGGCAAGTGGACACCCAGGCGTACTAAAATCAGTAAGCCAAGGGTTACGAGGATGCGGCCTCGCAAACCAGCAGCTTGAGCCATCTGCATGAACGTCTCTTGTGCAGTTGGCGCTTTCTCTCTACTAACGTCCATAGTTACGATTTTGGATTTTAGATTTGGGATTTTCGACTAAATCATTTTCTGATAGCAAGCTTGAGGATTTGAGATTTGGACAGACTCTCAAACCTCAAATCTTCACGCAACTAATTCGCAACTTCCGCCTGCAGCTTCAATTTTGGTACGAGCACCTGCGGTAAAAGCCGAGGCGCGCACTTGCAAAGGTACATTCAGTTCACCATCTCCTAAGATTTTCAGCGGCCCGTCGTCTGTGGTGACAATTTTTGCTTGGATCAAAGAGGTGAGAGTAACTTCTGTGTTTGCTGGCAGCGATGCTAATTTACTTACATTAATGGTAGTGTACTCTTTGCGGTTCACTAGAGGGAAGCTTTTCAACTTGGGGAGACGGCGGTAGAGAGGATTTTGACCTCCTTCAAAACCGGGTCTAGTGCCGCTACCGGCTCTAGATTTTTGACCGCGCATCCCTTTGCCGGAGCTCGCGCCTTGACCGGCAGAAATACCTCTGCCCAAGCGTCGGGGGCGCTTTTGGGAGCCTGCTTTGGGTCGGGCGTCTTGCAATCTCATAGTTTTAGTAATTGGTAGTTGGTAATTGGTATTTAGAGAGGGGGTACGCAGTAGTTTTGAGTGCGTGAGTTTTAAGTTGCGGATTTTTTTATTTTCAACGCAAGCACTTAACACTCAAAACTTACAGTTTCCCATTCTCGCGTGCCCTAACCGTAGAGGTTTTCTACTGGAATTCCGCGCTCTTGAGCAACTTCGGACAAGGTGCGGAGGGTGGAGAGGGCGTTGACTGCGGCTCGGGCGTTGTTTAAGGGATTTCCGGAACCTAGCTGTTTGGCTAAGATGTTGCGGACTCCTGCTAGTTCGAGAACAGTTCGCACTGCTCCCCCTGCAATTACCCCGGTTCCCGGAGCGGCCGGCCGCATCATCACTTTAGCTCCGCCACCGTCACCGTTGATGGGGTGAGGGATGGAGTTAGATTTGGTGAGGGGGACTTCAATTAGGTGCTTTTTGCCGTCAGCGACGCCTTTTTTAACGGCACCGATTACGTCGCTAGCTTTGCCGACTCCTACTCCAACTTGACCGCGTTCGTTGCCGATAATGACTATGGCGCGGAAGCTGAGTTTTTTACCACCTTTGACTACTTTGGTAACGCGCCGAATCTGAACAACCCGTTCTTGCCATTCGGATTCTTTTTCGCGCCCTTTGTTGTTACTGCTGCTTTTTTTCTTGTTGCGCTGTTCTTTTTGTTCTGCCATAGTTTTGTCCTGTGGGAATTAGTAATTGGTGAAAGGCGATCGGCAAGTGGTAATTGTTTGAGTAAAAAGTAAAAATAGAAGAAATCTGGATTTTGCCTTTTAACTTTCAACTTTTGACTTTTTACTTTTTAATTACTCATTACCCGCTACCCATTACCCCCTCTAGAAGTCTAACCCCGCTTCGCGAGCTGCTTCTGCGAGGGCTTTGACACGACCGTGATAGAGGTTGCCCCCCCGATCGAATACGACTTTGACTATGCCAGCGCTGGAACAGCGTTTGGCAATCAACTGACCGACTTGCACGCTCGCGGAGCAGTTGCCGCCAGAACTGAGAGTTGACTTCAATTCGGGATCGAGGGTTGACGCGGCGGCCAAAGTGTGCTGGGCGGTGTCGTCGATTACTTGAGCGTAGATGTGCTGCTCTGATCGAAATACCGCTAGTCTGGGACGTTCGGCGGTGCCGAACACCTTGCGTCGAACACGGCGGTGTCTGCGCTGGACTGATTCTTTGCGAGTAAGCTTCATTGTTACTTCTTACCTGTTTTGCCTGTTTTACCAGCTTTGCGCCGGACGACTTCGCCGCTGTAGCGAATGCCTTTGCCCTTATAGACTTCGGGCGGACGCACCGCGCGGATGCGGGCTGCTGTATTGCCTACGAGTTCTTTGTCAATGCCGGAGACAATGACGTTGGTGTTGCCTTCAACTGCCATTGTGATGCCTTCGGGAGGGGGCATTTCAACGGGTTTGCTGTAACCGACGTTTAAAATCAGGTTCCGTCCTTGAACCTGTGCCCGATAACCTGTGCCGATAATTTCGAGGCGCCGCTGAAAACCTTGGGATACACCTTCGACCATGTTGGCGACTAGGGTGCGGCACAAGCCGTGCAGTTGTCTGGCGACGCGAGATTCGTCTCGGCGGGTAACGAGTAAAGTCTCGCCTTCGAGTCCCATGACGATTTCGGCTGGGATAACTCGGGAAAGTTCACCTTTAGGGCCTTTGACGGCTACTTTTTGACCGTCTAGGGTGATGGTGACTTTATTGGGAATGCTAATCGGACGCTTGCCAATTCGCGACATAGTTTTTTGTCCTTTGTTTTTAGTTATTAGTCCTTGATTATTAGTCTTTAGTTATTAGTCCTTAGTGATTGATTTTGGAGTCTGTTGCCAACGACCAGCGACTAATGACTAATGACTAATGACTACCAAACATAACAAAGCACTTCACCGCCCAAACCTTGGCGTCGAGCTTCTCGATCGGTCATAATGCCGCTGGAGGTAGAAATAATGGCTATGCCAATTCCGCCTAACACTCTGGGCAATTCTTTACGGTTCGAGTAAACGCGCAGTCCTGGTTTGCTGACTCGCTTAAGTGCCGTGATAATGGGCTTGCGAGTTTTACCTTTGTACTTTAGAGAAAGCACTAAATGTCGCTTGACCCCTTCTGCTTCTGCTTCTTCAAATTCGCCGATGAAGCCTTCACTTTTGAGGACTTGGGCGATGCTGCGGGTCATTTTTGTAGCTGGAATTTGCGTTGTTTGGTGGCGCGCCATGCAAGAATTGCGAATGCGCGTCAACATATCTGCTATGGTATCGTTAGCTGCCATCTTTTGCTTCTTACTCTAGTGCTTAGTTGTCCCGGAACGGCATTCCCATTTCTTTAAGCAAGGCGCGTCCCTCTTCGTCGGTGTTTGCTGTGGTGATAATTGAAATGTCCATGCCTCGAATTTGATCGATGCGGTCATATTCTATTTCTGGAAAAATTAGCTGTTCTCTCAGACCCAAGCTGTAGTTGCCGCGCCCGTCGAAGCTTTTGGGGCTGATGCCGCGGAAGTCGCGGATTCGGGGAAGTGCGAGGTTGATCAGCCGATCGAGAAAATCGTACATCCGATCGCCGCGCAGCGTCACCATAACGCCGACGGGTACTCCTTTGCGGATTTTGAAGCCTGCGATCGCTTTTTTCGCCCGCGTCACCACCGGTTTTTGCCCGGTGATGATGCCAATTTCGTTTATCGACGAATCCAGTGCCTTAGCGTTTTGAGATGCTTCTCCCAAACCGCGGTTCACTGTGACTTTGACGAGTTTGGGAACCTGATGGATATTAGTATATTTAAACTGATCCATCAGTGTGGGAACGATTTTTCCTTGATAAAGAACCTTGAGTTTGTCCGGCATAGTTTTTGTGTTTCGTTAACTGTCCCTGGGCTTGGTCAGGGAATTTGTCGATTGTCCGTCCCACCGATGTTAGCTGTTAGTTATGAGTTTAAAAGTCACTTGTCAGAAGGCAGACTAATGACCGATGACTGATAACAAATCACTATTGATCGATGATTTCTCCAGTTTTTTTGAGCTGTCGCAGTTTCCGACCGTCTTCGCTAAATGTATAGCAAACGCGGCTAGCTACTTTTTCTTTTTCTGAATAGTGCATGACATTTGAGCTGTGAATGGGAGCCTCAAACGTGAGTATTTTCCCGGACTCTCCCTCTTGCTGGGGCTTGACGTGCTTGGTTCTGATGTTTACACCTTTAACAATTACTTTGCTGACTTTAGGATATGTCTTTAAGATTTCTCCGACTTTTCCTTTCTCTTTGCCAGTAATTATTTGCACGGTGTCGCCTGCTTTGACGTGCATTCGGTAGCGCTGCGATTCGCTAGTTGGTTTACCCTTTTTTCCGTACATTTTAAAGTACCTCCGGGGCTAAGGAAACGATTTTAGTAAAGTTTTTGTCGCGCAATTCGCGGGCGACGGGGCCGAAGACGCGAGTGCCTTTGGGGTTGCCGTCTACGTTGATAATAACGGCGGCGTTATCGTCAAAACGAATGCTCATGCCGCTGTCCCGACGCAGGCCTTTGCGGGTTCTGACAATGACGGCCCGGACGACATCGGATTTTTTGACGGCCATATTGGGGATAGCGTCTTTGACGACGGCAATGATGACATCGCCGACTCCGCCGTAGCGACGGTTGCCACCTCCCAATACGCGGATGCACATCAGTTTGCGGGCTCCGCTATTGTCGGCGACATTGAGGTATGTCTGGGGTTGAATCATGGTGATTGTTGAGTGTTAACTGTTGAGTGTTAACTGTTGACTGTTGACTGTTGAGTGCTAGTTGATTGTTAATTTTCGATGGGGCGATCGCGATATCGCAATTAACTGTTAGCCGTTTTTTGTCCCGAAAATCTCAGCAACCGTCCAACGTTTGGTTTTGCTCAGTGGGCGAGTTTCAGTGATGCGGACGCGATCGCCCGATTTGCACTGATTTTCTTCGTCGTGAGCTTTGTACCGCTTGGTGCGGACTACGATTTTGCCGTATTTGGTGTGGGAGGAGCGGTTTTCGATTGCTACCACGACGGTTTTATCCATCTTGTCGCTGACTACTACGCCAACTCGTTCTTTAATTGCCATAGCTACCTATTTTTGTTGTGCAATTGAGTTTTTTTTAGCTACTGTGCGATCGTCGGCTCGGCTGCTTCTGACTCTTGGCTGCCTGCTGAGGTTGGAGCAGGCTGTGCTACCTGTTTAGATGCGGCTAATTTTTCTGCCGCTTCTTTCTCAGCAACGATTTGGCGCTCGCGTTCAACTGTCATCAATTGAGCTAGCCGGTGTTTGGCGTGCTTGAACAGGTGAGGCTTTTCCATGCGACCAGTAGCTTGCTGGAGCCGCAATTCCATTAGTTGGCGCTTGACGGCTAAAATTTGCTCTGCTACTTCAGCATCGCTTAATTCTCTAGCTTCTTTAATCTTGGTCAAAGACATAATTGTGTGCTTTCTCGTTAGCGATCTCGGTATGACAGAAGACAGAATTGTCTAGATGGTGAATGTCGAAGGAAAGAAAAGTTATGAATGACCGATTTTAAATTGCTGTAGCCGTTTAAAATTTTGACCAATGCCGACCTACTTCTACCTTCGATTATCGCTATGACTGGTCTTCTTCGCGAGTGATGAACTTGGTTTTAATTGGTAACTTGAAAGATGCCAAACGCATGGCTTCGCGGGCAGTTTCTTCACTTACACCGCCAATTTCAAACATTACCCGGCCCGGTTTGACCACGGCAACCCAAAACTCTGGTGCACCTTTACCAGAACCCATCCGGGTTTCTGCGGCGCGCTGGGTGACAGGTTTGTCGGGAAAAATACGAATCCAGATTTTGCCGCCCCGGCGGATATAGCGGGTCATGGCGCGGCGTCCGGCTTCTATTTGGCGGGAAGTGATCCAGGCGGGTTCGACAGCTTGTAGGGCGAAGTCGCCAAAGCTAACTGTATTGCCGCGGGTGGCAACACCGCTCATTCGCCCGCGCTGTTGTTTGCGGAATTTGGTTCTTTTAGGGCTTAACATGGCTTTGGGAGTTGGGTAATTGGTAATTGGTAATTGCTAATTGGTGATTGCTAATTGCTAATTGGTTTGGAACAACTCACACTTAACAAATGACAACTAACAGTTAACAATTAGCTAGCCTTCGTTCGATCGATCTTCAAAGTTCTGGCGGCGGCGCTTTTGTTTGGTGCGGGGCACTGCTGCATTTGGTGCAGCTTCTTGTTCTTGTCCGGGAATAATTTCGCCTTTGAAAACCCAAACTTTAATGCCGAGAATACCGTAGATGGTTTGAGCAGTGCAGTAGGAGTAGTCGATGTCGGCCCGCAGCGTGTGCAACGGAACTCTTCCTTCCCGTGTCCATTCAGTACGAGCGATTTCTGCGCCGTTGAGGCGTCCGCTGACTTGAATTTTGATGCCTTGGATGCCGACTTTTTGAGCGCGGGTGATTGCTTGGCGGACGACTCGGCGGAAGGATACGCGCCGTTCTAGTTGCTGAGCGATGTATTCCGCGATCAGTGTGGCATCGGCGTCTACTCGCTGAACTTCGACGACGTTGATGCGGATTTGGCGGTTGCTACCGAGTTGCTGCTGCAAACCGACGCGCAAGGTTTCGATGCCTGCTCCGCCGCGACCTACGACAACGCCTGGTCTGGCGGTGAACACTTCTAGGTCGATTTGATCGGCTTTCCGCTCAATTTTGACCGAGGAAATGCCCGCATTGTTGAGCGTTTTACGAACGTACTTGCGAATTTTATAGTCTTCTTGCAAGAGTTCTGGATAGTTTTTGGGGTCAGCAAACCAGCGAGAGCGGTGCTCTTGGGTAATGCCGAGACGAAAACCAATTGGATGTATTTTTTGGCCCATAATAGTTGATGAGTTAATTGGTATTTGGTAATTGGTAACTGGTAATTGGTAATTGGTGATTACCAATTTTTTTCAACTTTAAGCTGTTTATTACCTATTACGTTTTTCCCTGGTTTAGTTTTCTACGAGGGGAGCTACTACTACGGTAATGTGACAGGTTGGCTTGCGGATTTGGTAGGCGCGACCTTGAGCGCGGGGTCTAAAGCGTTTGAGGACTGGGCCTTGGTCTGCGTAAGCTTGAGAAACTACCAGCTTAGATTTATCCAATCCTGCGTTGTGTTCGGCGTTGGCTACTGCCGATCGCAAAACCTTGACGATTGGTTCGCAGGCGCGGTAGGGCATGAATTCGAGTAAAATCAGCGCTTCTTGGTAGCTTTTGCCGCGAATTTGGTCGAGGACTCGGCGCACCTTGAAGGGGGATGTCCGGATGTAACGGGCGATCGCCTTAATTTCGGATGTGGTATCTATAGCCATTTCGATTTGGGTAATTGGTAGTTGGTAATTGGGGAAAAGGTAATTGGTAATTCGGAAAAACTTTTTCCGACGACGTATTACCTGTCACCTAATTAGGCTATTTTTTACTTGTCTTTCTATCACCACTTTTAGCGTGACCTCTAAAGGTACGAGTGGGGGAAAATTCTCCGAGTTTGTGACCTACCATTTGGTCTGTGAGGTAGACGGGTACGTGCTGTCTGCCGTTGTGAACGGCGATCGTGTGACCTACCATTTGGGGCAGGATTGTGGAAGATCGCGACCAAGTTTTAATTACTTGTTTTTGGCCGGCGGCGTTGAGTTTTTCGATTTTTGTCATCAGAGCATCTGCGACAAAGGGGCCTTTTTTTAGCGATCGAGACATGATTTTTTAGTGATTCAGGAGTTATTAGTCAGCTTTCAGCCGTCATTGGTCATCAGTCCTCAGCCATTAGTTAGCCGTTAACAACTAAGCACTGAAGACTGCTGACTGATTACTAGCTTTGTCTACCGCCCTTGCCGCGCTTGGAAGATTTGCGGCGGCGGCGGACGATTAAAGCGTCGCTGCGCTTGTTTTTGCGTCGAGTTTTTGCACCCAATGCTGGTTTACCCCAAGGAGTGACAGGCCCCGGACGTCCGATAGGAGCTCTGCCTTCGCCACCGCCGTGCGGGTGGTCTACCGGGTTCATGACACTACCGCGAACGGTGGGTCTGCGACCTTTCCAGCGGGTGCGACCTGCTTTGCCGAGGCTGATGTTTCTGGCGTCGGTGTTGCCGACTTGACCAATAGTGGCATAGCAGTCGGCGCGGACTTTGCGCTGTTCGCCAGATGGCAGTTTAAGGGTAACGTAGCTACCTTCTTTTGCCATTAGCTGAGCGCTGGAGCCTGCGGAGCGAACGATTTGTCCGCCTTTTCCAGGTACTAGCTCGACGTTGTGGATGCTGGTACCGAGGGGAATGTTCTTCAGGGGCAGGGCGTTACCGATCTCGATCGGCGCGTCTGGGCCTGAGACAATTACTGTACCGACGTTTAAGTTGAGCGGGTGCAGGATGTACCTTTTTTCGCCGTCTTTGTAGAACAGGAGGGCGATGCGGGCGTTGCGATTGGGATCGTATTCGATCGCCTTGACGGTAGCGGGAATGCTGTGTTTGTCGCGGCGGAAGTCGATGTCTCTATAAAGCCGTTTGTGACCGCCTCCCCGGTGGCGACAGGTGATGACGCCTCGGTTGTTGCGGCCTTGTTTGGTGTGCTTGTTGCTAGTTAGAGACTTTTCTGGTTCTGATTTGGTAATTTCAGCGAAGTCCGAGACGGTTTGTTCTCGGGTGCTGGAGGTATAAGGTCGGTAAGAACGGATGCCCATAATCGATTTTAGATTTTAGATTTTAGATTTGGGATTTTGGACTTGGCGGTTTTGGATTTTAGATTTGGGATTATCAGTTAACTTGCTACCTTTCTGGGTTTGGTATTTTCACCAGTTAACCGCAATCTAAAATCTAAAATCTAAAATCCAAAATTGGCTAAACTTCTGGGAATAGGAGTTTGCGGATCGAGTCTCCGTCTGTCAGAGTTACGGTTGCTCGCTTGTAACAAGGTTTAAAGCCGACGAATTTGCCAACTCGACGCTTTTTGCGCGGCGGGTTTTGGGTATTGACGCCGATGACTTTGACCTTAAATAGTTCTTCGATTGCAGCTTTGATTTGAGGCTTCGTCGCTTTGGGGGCTACGTCGAATGTGAATTGATTTAATTCCATCATTCGGGTAGCTTTCTCGGTGAGAATCGGACGCTGGATCAAATCTGCGTAGTCGCGGGGGTCGATTTTACTCACCGTAAATCTCCTGAATTTTAGCTATGGCTGTAGATGTGACGATAATTTTGTCAGCCGCGAGAACGTCGTAAACATTCAGGGAGGTTGCCAAGATGACGTTTACTAATTCGATGTTGCGTCCTGATAAGTAGACGTTTGGTTGCGGTTCTGGCAAGATTAACAGAACTTTTGTATCGGGTTCGATGCCCCAGCGGGCGATCGCACTCAGCAATTCTTTGCTTTTCGGTCTCGGAAATTGCTCTGCAAATTCTTCAACCACAATGATGTCTTCGGTGCGACTTTGGAATGCTGTCCGCAAAGCGAGACGGCGTTCCTTTTTGTTCATTTTGACTTCAAAGTCTCTCGGTTTTGGTCCGAAGATGACACCGCCGCCCCGCCACAGCGGAGAACGGATTGAACCTGCTCTGGCTCGGCCGGTGCCTTTTTGACGCCAGGGTTTGCGGCCACCGCCTCTGACTTCCGATCGAGTTTTGGTGCAAGCATTTCCTTGACGGGCGTTATTCAGTTGCCGCGTCAATGCTCTGTGAACGATGTGAGAAGCATTTTCTTCTTTGGCTACGCGCAGTTCTAAAGTTGTTTCCCCAACTTCTTCGCCTTGCCAATTTCGGACTACACAATTAACCATATCTTTTGTCCTTTGTCTGTTGTTAGTTGTCTGTTGTTAGTTGTCTGTCGTCTGTTGTCTGTTGTCTGTTGTCTGTTCTCAGGTCTTAGTTTTTAGCTCTTAGTTTTCAGCTTTTAGTTCTTAGTTATTGCTTGCTACTAACGGCCAACCACTATCTACTGACTGCTGACTACTGACTAATGACTACTGACTAACGTCCTACTTTTTTCTCAGGCACAACATTGACTAAGGCGCCAGCTTTGCCGGGAACTGCTCCCTTAATTAGCAGCAAGTTCTGCTCTGTATCCACCCGGACAATTGTTAGTTTGCGGACTGTGACTTGAACGTTGCCCATACGTCCTGCCATTCTTTTGCCGGGATAAACGCGACCGGGAGTAGTTCCAGGTCCGATCGATCCAGGCTCGCGGTGGTTCTTGGAACCGTGAGACATCGGGCCTCGTTTAAAGTTGTGGCGCTTTTGAAAACCTGCAAAACCTTTACCGATGCTTGTACCGATGACATCTACTATTTGTCCCGGTGTAAAGGTATCTGCTTTTAGTTGTTGACCTAATTCAAATGAACTGGTGTCTTCCAATCGGTATTCTTGCAAGTGGCGCAGTGGATTCGCCCCCGACTTGGCAAGGTGTCCTAGTTCTGGCTTGTTGAGAGCCTTTGGTTTGACTTCGTTGTATCCAACTTGAACGGCACCGTAGCCGTCAGTTTGTTTTGTTTTGATTTGAGTTACTGTACAAGGCCCTGCTTGTATGACGGTGACGGGGATGGCTCTCCCTTCGGCGTCAAACACTTGAGTCATGCCTAGTTTAGTGCCAAGAATGCCTACAGACACGGATTTTCTTCCTTTTATTTACGCAAGAGGTTTCGGATTGCGAAGTTTTCGTCAATCCGCTTGCTCTTGTGCAGAAACATTTATTTCAGTGTTCCTGCAATTAACTGTTATCAACCAACAGCCTTCCTCGGTGTTTAAAATTGGAGTTTTAAATTTGGGAGCGAGCTTGTGGAAGTCTTGCAAGGGTTGAGATTCGCGGCTTTTTACCGACTCTATCTCCGAGTTTTGTCTCGGTCTTGCTTGTTTGCGCCAGGACTTGAGCAGCAAACTACTCAGTATCCTTTACGGCGACAATTCACAATAGTACATGAAGTGTTTGCCGTTTGTCAAGGCCGCGATGAGAATTTTTAGCCTCAACTTTAGGATTTATAATATTTCCAGCTCGCAAGCAGCGATCGACCAAATTTTGATACAGCAGGAAACACAAATTTATGGGACTGATTACGACGGGATCTGATGTGATTCGGGATTTGGAAAAGTCGGGGTCGCTGGCCCTGTACGTTCCTTTAGAGGGAGGATTTGAGGGGCGCTACCTGCGGCGGCTGAGGGCTGCGGGTTACGGGGCGCACACGATTTCGGCGCGGGGTTTGGGCGATTTGGCGATGTATTTGACGGGGGTTCACGGGGTGCGGCCGCCGCATTTGGGCAAAAAAACTACTGGCAATGAATCGGCTGTGGGTTATACGTACTACGTGCCGCCGATTTTGCAAACTCAATTAGACAATTTGCCGCCGAAAGCAAAAGGACTGGTGCTGTGGATTATTGAAGGGCACATTTTGTCGAATCAGGAGATTGAGTATTTGACTGTTTTGCCGACGTTAGAACCGCGAGTTAAAATAGCAGTGGAGATGGGAGGCGATCGAGCTTTTAGCTGGAAGCCACTTAAGGACGCTTTAGTTGCAGCTTAAATTCCGCTATTTGCGAGCGCAAATCAACTAAAAAAACGCAGCGAGCAACAAAAGCTCAACAGCTTCTGCTCGCTGGTTTTGATATTTTTGGGAAAAACTTAATTAACAGGAAAAATCTTATGCTTCACAACCGCGATTATACCATAATCATTGACAAAAGCGGCAGTATGTACACGAAAGACCAGATGGGCGGTAAAAGTCGCTGGGCGCTCATGCAAGAATCGACGATCGCATTGGCGAATAAATGTGAAGAACTCGATCCTGATGGCATAACAGTTTATTTGTTTTCCGGTCGCTTCAAGCGCTACGACAACGTAACATCCGCTAAAGTCGTGCAAATTTTCCAAGAAAACGAACCTTCGGGAACTACGAATTTAGGTGCAGTGCTGCAAGATGCTCTGAACAGTTTTTTTGAGCGCAAAGCATCCGGTAAGACCAAGCAAAATGGGGAAACAATATTAGTGGTGACCGACGGGGAACCGGACGATCGCAAAGAAGTGATGAAAACGATTATAGAGGCTTCGCGGAAGCTCGATCGAGATGAAGAGCTGGCGATTTCTTTCATTCAAGTAGGGAATGCGCCGGAAGCTACTAAGTTTCTCAAGATATTGGATGACGAACTGCAAAGCGCTGGGGCTAAATTCGATATCGTTGATACTGTCACGATGGATGATATTGAAGGAATGACCCTGACAGAGGTATTGCTGAATGCAATAACTGATTGAGGAGGCGGGCGAAGTTTCCGTGATTATATTGGGGCCAGTTGGTCCAGCAGCATTTTTTAGGGGGTTTAAGTTATGGAATCTATCGAGCGCCTGTTAGGTGAACTTAAGGCAGAGTATCAAGCATCTCAAAAAATTGCTGAGTTGAAAAGTCAGGCGCCGGCGCAAGCACAAGCGCCGTCAAATGCAACATTTAAAACATCAGATATAAATTTGTATGCTAGTCCTTTGGATCGGGATTTAGCTCAAATTAAGGCTGAGTACGAATCGCAAAATAAAGCTCAGGAAGCAGCTTCACGGGAACCGCTTAAGGCTGAGCACGAAGCGCAAAATAAAGCTCAGGAAGTGGCTTCACTTGAACCGCGACCAGCAGAAAAAGTCGCGGGGCCGCAGTTGGACGTACAAACGCACAGACAGAAAGTTAGGCAAGCTCAGGTTTGGCTGAAAAAGTTGGATAAAAATTCCGATGAGGGATATTGGTTCGATCAGTTTGCTTTTAGGTATTCTTCGAGGATAGATGCGGCGATCGACTATTTGCAAGCTGTGAATGAGTTTGATTGATTTAACTACACGTTATTCACAATTTGTAAGGACGTTTTTTGGTTAATTCCAATCTCTATTTGTTGTAAAGACACGGCAGTGCCGTGTCTTTACAAAACGTACAATAAATATCCTTTGTATTACGCGGAATTCAAGATAAGGCACTGCCGTATACCTACAAATTGCCAGGAAATAAATATCATTTATAGGAACACATCACAGTTATTTCCTGTGGCTGCGACAACCACGGGGAGGATTTATCCTACACTAATTTTTGGGTCACAGATGTAGGATTCAACAAAAACAAAGCCGCCTTTCTTGCTGTATCTTCAGATAGCTGAATTTGTTTTAACTCAACAATACCTTCACTGATAAAAGTATCTCTCAAAGCAGCTTTTTCTCCACTGTTAAAACTCGTTTCGTAAAACACTTCTCTAATTCCAGCGGCAATGACTAATTTCAAACAATAGATGCAGGGTTCTAAAGTGACGTAAATACTAGCCCCAGCAGTAGATATACCGTGTTTAGCAGCTTTGGCGATCGCATTTGCTTCCGCGTGAACCGCCCTTGATGGCAAAGTTTTACTGGCGTCGCAACTACTCAAACCAGGATAGCAGAAGCCTTGAGTAGTACAGTGTGCCGAACCTGACGGCGAACCGTTGTAACCCGTTGCTAAAACTTGCCTGTTTTTAGTTATCACTGCGCCTACGGGAAAAGCCAGACAAGTCGATCGAGTGGCAGCCAATTTTGCTAACATTAAAAAGTATTCGTCCCAGGTCGGTCTTTCTTCTTCTAAATTCATCTTCGATCCTGAATGTATTGCTCGCTCGTTTTCAGACACTCGGCAGCCTTCTGCAATTCTATTCCTAAATAACCAATATGCTCGCCTTTGATGGCAGGGGAAGCCGCACAAATTTCTCGCACTAACTTGAGAGGGTTTTTTCCCGAATAACAGGTGACAACTTCGCCGCTGCCCGGGGTGGTTTGCGTGACTACTATCTGATTGTCGGCTACTTCAACTAAAAAATTGCCTGCTGGATCGAAAAAGTCTCGATCTTCGCAGATTTTAGCATATTGGGTTTGAATTAGTCGATCGGCATTTTCAAAGGTATCGTCATACAAGTGAGCCGATTGACTCAGCGTTACCAACGGGCCCATTGTCAAATTATAATCGGAACGCCTCGCAATTTCATCTCGAATGTGCTGCTGCAAAGCCCGCAAGCCCATTGCATTTGCCGGCCAAGCCGCAAACATATCGTTACTGCGGAGAGTTGCAGTTAGGGATATTTCACCGTCAACAACTCGCACCCAAATGTGATTTAAACAAGGACTGCCGCTGTGCTGGTGGTCTGATGAACCGTCAGGCCTTCTGTTAATATTTCCTCCGGCATCCCACAAACTAATTACAGCACTGGCAGCGTCAATTTCTTTAATTAGTTTGGCAATCACTTCTTCAATTTGATCGCGGCCAAACCACGACCGCATTCGCTGTGCGTAGGTATATTTAATGCCTTCATTATACGGGGTATCTTCCAGCATTTGCGGTTTGTACTGTTCGAGGAAATCGCGGTCTATTGGTAAGTAATTCGGTTCGGGAAAATAGAACTCCGCAGGTTCATCTGTAATGACTGCCATTAAGTCGATTAATTCTTGCCACTGTCCGTCGTAACCAGTGGGTCGCAGAGTGCCCGTGGTCTTAATTCGGTGGATAATTTTTACCCAAGTTTCGGCGATTGTTTTGCCTTCAATTCTGTGTCCGTATTTCTGACCGGGGAGTACAGTCGGGACGATTTCGACTAGCGGAAAAGTTACGGGTTCTCCCCAAGGTTCCACAGATTCTTTTTGGGAAAAGGACTTGACAAATGTCACAGTTTCTGCTATATTTTTGGCTTCTGTCCATTCTATTTTATGACGCAATAGTTCTAAGGCTTCTGCTGCTATTTCAATATCAATGTAGCCAAATATTGAAGATTTAATTAGCCAGCAATCTCTACCAGTATCGCTTTTGCCTGCTTCAAAGCCGTTGCGAAAAAAGTCGAGCAAGCACGCTGCCGCACCCGAATTGCGGTCTTCTTTGGTAGCGTTGAGAATTACTAAAAAGCGGACGTGGGGATTGCACAGCAAGTTTCTAATTAAGAAGTTGATGCCGCGAGTAGGAGAGTAGAGTTGTCCGATCGCAGCATATTCTTGAGGTTGTAAATGTTTGCCGATCGCACTTTTTACTGTCCAGCCGCTGACAATGGCTGTTTGCCCCGTTCCGCAAATTAATTGATTTGGTTTGTATAGGGGTTTGTACTCAAATTTATTGACGAGATTTGTGGCTGTCATGGTTTATCGTTTTTTGCACCGCGTACTACTATATCAATAGTTTGGATGGTTTTAAAGGGCGATATCAATCATCTTTATGCTGCCGCTGCAACGATTTGTTATACTGCGTCAACGCAGATCCTTGCCTGAATGTCTTTTACAGCGAGATCCTTCACGGGAATTGAAATCACAAACTCTGTACCTTGACCTAAAGTTGAGTTGACTTCTAGAGTTCCACAGTGTTTCTGGACTACGATTTGACGAGCGATCGCCAATCCTAGCCCTGTTCCGTGCCCCACGCCTTTGGTGGTAAACAAATGCTCAAAGATTTTTGGCTTCACCGCATCCGTCATGCCAATCCCATTATCCTGAATTCGGATCACTGCCTGAGATTCCGACAATTGCGTCTTGACAGTAATCTGGTTGGGGTTAGCTTTGATCTGAGCAAAACTGCGTCCTTGATTTGATTCCTCAAGGGCATCGATCGCATTGGCCAGCAGATTCATAAATACCTGATTCAACTGTCCCGCAAAGCATTCTACCTGTGGCAGATCGCCATAGTCTGTGATGACTTGAATTTCCGGGCGACATTCGTTGGCTTTGAGGCGATGCTTGAGAATCAAGATCGTGCTGTCAATGCCGTCGTGGATATTGTAAGGAATGGGGCGATCGCAATCCGAACGCGAGAAGGTTCTTAAACTGGTGCTGATTGTGTGAATGCGATCGACTCCTTCTTGCATCGAATCGATCAACTTGGGTAAATCCTCTTGTAAATATTCCAAATCTATTTCCTCCACAAATTCCTGTAGTGAGGCACTTGGATAAGGGAGTTCTTTTTGGTAGAGTTCAATCAAATTAAAGAGGTCTTGAATATAGTCTTGAGCGGGTTTCAGATTGCCAGCAATAAAGCCCAGCGGGTTATTAATCTCGTGGGCGACACCCGCCACTAAATTGCCCAACGCAGACATTTTTTCGGTTTGGACTAAATGAAGCTGAGACTGTTGCACTTGTGTGAGTGCTGCTTCTAAATCAGCCGTTTGCTCAGCTACACGCTGTTCGAGATTTTTAGTTAACTCCCGTAGCTGCAAATGAGTTTTTACCCGTGCTAGCATCTCCTTTTCTTGAAAGGGTTTGGTGATGTAGTCCACAGCACCCAGGACAAATCCTTTCTCCTTACTGTCGGCATCGGAGAGAGCGGTCATAAAAATGATGGGAATACTGGCTGTGGTGGGATCTGCCTTCAGACGTTGGCAAGTTTCAAAGCCGTCAATTCCTGGCATTTGAACGTCGAGCAAGATCAGATCGGGAGGATAAGCTTGGACTCGCTTAAGAGCGCGATCGCCGTTGATTGCGGTTGCTACTTCGTACCCCGCATCACTTAAGGTTTCACAAACCACTTCTAAGTTCGCAGGGGTATCATCCACCACCAGAATTAATCCTGGACTATACATCGGTTTTCTCCTCTGTGAGGTGTTGTTTCAGTAAGTCTTCAATCTCTTCGTCTTTAAATTGCTTTGCAAGCTGAAGAATTTGTGAAGCAAAATCAGCGTAGCGAGGGTTAGAGTGAGCAATATGCTCTGTGTGTTCTCGTAGCCGTTTTAAGTTGCCTTGCTGTGCCAGTGCTAATAAAGTTTTTAACTCCTCCCTGGAAGGAATAATCCTCTCTGATATCTGCAATCCAGTTGTTAGAGTGGATGGCCGATCGTTTGATGTCGTTTCATAGTTCCACTTCAATTCTAAATAAGTTGCTAAGAGATTAAATAATTCGCTGACTTCTACGGGTTTTGCCAGGAAATCATTTCCTCCTGCATCTAAACTCATCCGGCGATCGGCTTGTGATACTGATGCGGAAGAGACGATGATCTTATGGTGTTGCAAATCATTGGCACTGCGAACCTGTTTGAGCAGTTCCAAGCCGTCCATGACTGGCATCGCTAAGTCTGTGATTACTAAATCAGGGGATAATTGTCGGATTTTTTCTAATCCTACTTGTCCGTTTTCGGCTTCAGTCAGTTGAAATCCCAATGGTTCTAACAAGTTGACGATAATAGCTCGGTTTTCCCAACGATCGTCTACCACAAGGATGCTGCGTCGTTGTCCTTCATAACCGATAATTTGTTTGCCAGTTGTAATCGAGTTTTGCTGCGCCCAATCGGTGGCACAAGCCATTTCCACCTCAAAGAAGAAGTCACTCCCAACTTCGGGTTGGCTCTTAACTTGGATTTGTGCGTTCATCAGTTGGACAATCTTTTGACTGATTGCCAGTCCTAAACCCGTACCCTCGGCTTGGCGTTGGCGATCGCCCACTTGTTCAAAAGCCTGGAAGATTTTATCCAACTGATCGCGCGCAATTCCAACGCCCGTATCCTCAACTTGAAATTTGATTCGGTGAGTGGACGGAGTGGCATTATTCTCAACTACAGTAACCTTGAGCGTGACAGAACCTTTATCGGTGAATTTAATCGCATTTCCCAGCAAGTTTAGTAACACCTGACGCAGCCGTTTTTCATCGGCAAAAATCCCTTCAGGCAACTGTGGATCGGGATCGTAAACGAAGTCAATGTTTTTTTGGTCGGCACGAATGCGGCAGATTTCAGCGACACCTTGGAGGAATGAGGGAAAGTGAATCGCTTGAGGTGCGAGTTCTAATTTACCGGCTTCAATTTTGGACAAGTCCAACACATCGTTGATCAGCATCAGCAAATGAGAACCGCACTGGTGAATGATTTCTACCCCATGACGTTCTTTTGCTGGTAAGGCTTTGGAGCGGCTAAGGATTTGAGCATAGCCCAGAATGCCGTTGAGGGGAGTGCGGAGTTCGTGGCTCATGTTGGCGAGAAACTCGCTTTTTGCTTGGTTTGCGGCATCGGCTAGCCGTTTCGCTTCTTTCAGTTCTGCGGTGCGTTCCTCAACTCGGCTTTCTAGTTCGATAAAGGAGGTTTTGAGTTGACCCGCCATCTGATTAAAGGAATCTGCCAGCGATTCTAATTCCTTGATGCCTCGCACCTGAACTGTTTGATCGAGTTGACCGGAGCTAATTGCCTCACTCGCCTTTTGCAATTTCAAAACAGGTTTGGTAATCCAGCGAGAGGTGAAAAATCCCAGAACAGTTGCTATAGCCAATGCACCCAAACACAGCAAAATTGTTGTGCGCGTGTTGGCATTGATTTGTGCCATAAAGTCAGACTCAGGAACAACAACAACTACGAGCCAATCTAGCCCCCACTCATCTTTCCAGGGGGCAACTCGAACGAACTGACGTTGACCGTCAAGCACATACTCAAAGGTTTGACTTTGTAGAATTTGGTTGAGATTATTAAACTGCTTAGTGAGCTGTTGGGTCGTTGCCCGAATCAAAGCATCTTGGCTATTAGAGGCATTGAGCCGTGTTGCCTTGCCATTAACAAGCTTGTAAGGATTTTCTTTAGCAGAACTAGCAATGATGAGTCCGGTGCGTTCCAAAATGAAGGTTTTCCCGGAAGGACTCACCTTCAACTCTCTCAGAAAGTTGCTGATTTGACTTAACCGTTGGTCAACGCCAACCACTCCGATTAATTTTTTGTTTTGGTCATAAACCGGACTGTTGGCAGAAATGGACAGAGTATAGGGGGGAGATTGCCATTGATACACCGTCCATAACGGCTGTCCTGCGCGAGCGGGTTCTCTGTACCAACCTTCTTCTTTGGGGATGTAGGGGCCGTTATTGATCGCCAGTGTGGTGCGTTGTCCCTGACTGTTGGTGTTATAGATATACCAGTCTAAGTTGCCGTTGCGCTGCCGAGAAACTTCATCCACTGTGACCCGACCATCTTCAAAGAAACGCCCCGCACCTGCAAAATCTCCTGTGGTGTAGGCAAAGCTAATGTAGCCGATGTCATGTAGTTTTAATTGTTTCCAGAAAAATTGACCTAATTCTGCAGGGTCTTTTGGGTCAAGTAACCCTAGCTCAATGGCATCTGCGTTTGTTTGGGCAAGATTACGAGCCGTATCGAGTTGAGTTCCGAGATGCTGATCGATGCGTAAGCTCACTTCGCTGCGTAAGCGAGTTGCCAAATCATTAATTGCCTGCTGCCCATTCCGCAAGGAAATATATCCGGTTAGTCCAACGGCGGCGAAGATTTGGAGGACAAATGGAACGATCAGGAGCGATCGCAGGGAAAGTTTGTGCTTAGGTTTAGATATCAGGGATGAGTCTGGGATAGACATGGCAGTGGCTTCTATAAAAAATAGACTTTGAGGAATTGCTAGCTCAATGTTCAATCCACCTTGGTAAAGTTTTTCAAGGGGCTTCAAGTCCTGGCTAGACACCGACGCTAACAATTAATGTCGTACCTCCAACGACCAGTCGCATTAGCAAGTTGCGAGTTGCTTTCTCTTTTTCATGGAGAGCAACAATGGCTGAGTTGCTTGATGTGCCGTTGCTTGGTGCAGTCGGTGGCAGGCGGTTATCAGCTTTGATCTGTTAGCCGACTGTTTTTTTTAGTAGATCGGGCGATCGTTCTGGCTCAAATTTAAAGGCGATCGCACTACACCAACAATCTCTCAACCCAATTCCAATCGAAGACTACCGCTTATAGAAAATCCCAAAGAAAGCCCTGGGCTTTTAGTCGTGGGATGAATCTGCTTACCCTCTAGAGTCAGTCCTTTTCAGTCTACGCCGCAGTCCCCTAATCAGATGTTAACTGTATCAATACTTCAAAGTTACCTTTAGCTCTATCTTAAACTCGATTTAATCATTCCCACATTTTCATTAAACCAGCCTTAAGCTAAAGTTTCTCACCGTGAGTTTCTCTTTTTAGGAGTTTAATAAAATATTTTAACAAATTCCTCAAGCCAACAATTCACTGACGGCTACGCTAAAACCTGCAAGCACACTTTGAGTGTTAACAACTTCATCGGCATTAAACAACCGCCAGCGTTGCCCTGCACTCACAAATATTAATCTAGCTTCAGGAAACAGCAACCAAACTTCTAAACATCCCGATTCCAAATATTCCTGAGCTTTGGCAAATAACTCTTCGCCACTGTCTTCGGGGGAAGCAACTTCCGCTATCAAAGGAAAACTTTGGGAAAATGCTGTAAAATTGCCCGATTGTGGCAACAATTCAGGAGTAATGTAAGCAACGTCGGGACGGCGACCTTGCTTGTTAGTGCGGCAAACGACTTCTGTAACAACTTCTCCTCCCTGTCCGCTGGAATTTTTGTAATTTCTCCAGGATGTAGATAATTTAGATTGAGCGAGACCGTGCTTGAATGTCATGCCTGTTTTCTCCAATAAGTTGCCGTCAACCCACTCCATTCTATCAGGAGGCTTGACTAAAAACTCTTCGAGAGATATGACTTTTTTAGGCTCAGATTGTGGCGGAATTTCTGCTGTATTTTCTAATTTGGGCGGTAATTCTGTGTCTAAGTTTTGGTCGGCATTTTTTGGTATAATTATAGTAGCTGTCATGCTCGCAACCTCTGCTTAACGATTATAAGTTTACAAGCGATCGCTCTCGATCGCATCTTTATGATCTTATGGAACTGGGTAGATTTTGTCTTTGCAACTTAGCCCTACAATTTATATATCATAGCAATTCAGAAAGGTGACTTTCATGATTCTCTCAAACCGTTTTTCTGAAGCCCTCACCTATGCCGCCGAATTGCACGCTACCCAACTTCGCAAAGGTTCGGGCGTTCCCTACATTGCCCATTTGTTGGGCACGGCTAGTATAGCTTTAGAATATGGGGCAAATGAAGATGAGGCGATCGCAGCTTTGCTTCACGATGCGATCGAAGATCAAGGTGGTGCCACCACCCGCGAAGCCATCCGCCGCCGCTTTGGCGATACCGTCACAGCGATTGTAGATGGCTGTACCGACAGTGACGCGACGCCGAAACCCCCTTGGCGGCAGCGAAAACAAGCTTATATCGATCGCATTTCTACAGCTTCTGCCTCAGTAAGATTAGTCTCGGCTGCTGATAAACTTTATAATGTTCGATCGATCTTGAAAGATTACCGTCAATTGGGCGACTTGGTTTGGGAACGCTTCAAAGGGGGCAAAGACGGTTCTCTCTGGTATTATCGTTCTTTAGTAGAAGCCTTCCGCAAAGCTGAGTTAACGCCTATAGTTGAAGAATTAGACCGCACAGTTTTAGAACTGGAACAGTTTTCTGAAGGCTGAAGGCTGAAGGTAAAAAGCACTAATTATCAATTACCAATTACAATTAAAAAATGGCAAATGTTCGCTTAGAAAATATTACCCGACGCTACCAAAACGTCACCGCGATCGAAAATATCAGCTTCAAAATCCCGGACGGAGAATTTTGGGTATTAGTCGGCCCGTCCGGCTGCGGTAAATCGACAATTATGCGGACAATTGCAGGTTTAGAAACCGCCACTTCCGGCAATCTTTACATCGGAGATAATTTAGTTAACAACATTCCGGCGAGACAGCGTGATGTAGCAATGGTGTTTCAAAATTACGCGCTTTACCCGCACATGACTGTCGGCGAAAATCTGGCTTTTGGATTGCGGATGCGGAATGTTGAGCCGAGTAAAATTCAAGAACGAGTCGAAACAGTAGCCCGATCGCTCTCGATCGACCACCTCCTCAAGCGTAAGCCCAAACAGTTATCAGGCGGACAGCAGCAGCGGGTAGCACTGGGAAGGGCGATCGCCCGCGAACCGAAAGTATTCCTTTTAGATGAACCGCTTTCTAACCTCGATGCTCAACTGCGAGACGACACTAGAGCAGAACTCAAACAACTGCATCAACGGCTGGGAATTACCACAGTTTACGTCACTCACGACCAAGTGGAAGCGATGACTTTAGCTGATAAGATTGTAGTCTTAAATGGGGGAAAAATTCAACAAATTGGAGACCCGCAAAGCATTTATGCCAAACCAGCTAACCGCATGGTTGCCACATTTTTAGGCAATCCCGCCATGAACATTTTGCCGGCAATTTATACTAACGAATCCTTTCAAGTGGGAAATCAACATTTAGCCTGTCCGCCCTCGATTCAGAAAAAATTGCAGGCGAGAGAAGGACAAGGATTTGATTTGGGCATCCGTCCTGAAAATATAGAAATGTTTACGCCACCAAACGCAGTAGAAGATGATTTGAAAACCGATGTTTGGGCATTAGAAAAAGTCCCCCTCGATGTAGAGGTAAAAGTAGTGGAACCTCTGGGGCGAGAAACTTTAATTCGGGCGAGTTTGCCTTTGGTGAGCGCTGAAACTACTGTACAGGTGCAAGGACCTGCGAGTGTTCGCTTGCGATCGGGCGATCGGCTGAAGGTACAGCTTGACTTCGATCGACTATTTATATTTGACCCTTCCACCGGTGAAGCGCTGTATCCTTAACGGGCTTGAATAGGGCTTACGCACGGTTGGCCAGCAACCAGGTTTTTTTAGTCGCAGTGGGTAAGTCCTGTTCAATCTCAAATCTCAAATCTCAAATCTCAAATAGACTGAGCCTTCCAGTGGGAAAGTCTCGATTCCTAGTTACAAAACTTTACACTTGACATTTATTAATTTACGAAGTAATGATACACTTAGTATTGGCACAACGGAAAAACCTCCCCCCAAAAGCTCCTCTTTCCTGACTCAGGGCGATCGCGACTCACAACGCAAGGATATTCCCGCTAAGAAGCGGCTTTACGCCCTCACTTGGGAGCAACTAGCGAACCAAAAACTCAGAAAAACGTTCTAGCGGCATTTTTAGATGAACCCCGACAACCTGCCTCAAATGCTGCAAACAGGATTTCACCTAACTTTAGGTGCAACTTCCTTTTTAATTGAGACATTGCAAGATCCCGTGAAGCGAGAAGAAAATCTTGACAAACTGAAGTCAGATTTGGGCCAGCTAGCCGATGAGCTGCTGGAAAAAGGAGAAATGACCGATCGAGAAGCCCGGAATTTTGTAGATACTATTTTCTCTCAACCGGACGATCGGGAGAATGCACAGAGCGAATCTGTCTCGCCCAAGCAATCGGATGCAACGAATGATGCTCCTCCCGAGTCGGTTGTACAGCCTAACGTAAAGCTAGAGATTCAAGAATTAACTGCACAGATGGCAGCGCTGAGGACCGAGTTGGAAAATTTGCGTGTCAAAAATTCCCAGCATTAAAGAATCAAGAGTCTTTAATACAGCCGGAGTTTATTTGCAAAGTGATTTGCAAACTTATTTAAAAGAACCAAACTTTAGTCATTGTCCCAGTTTTCAGAACCGATCAGGTCGGCGATGCGATCGCGCAGCAAGAAGTCGCATTTTTCTAACTCGCACTCCACGCAAGCCCATTCCCGGGGCGGGATGAATTGGCAGAGCGTGTAGATAGGCTGTTGGCGGCTCAGCACGCCCTCGTGTACGAGGTGACGGGCTTCATCCTGGATGACATCTAAAGAGTATTTGATTTTGATAGTGGACTGAATCATAATGCGCCCTCAAGGTTTTAGTAAAAAAAAAATTATGACCTTTGTAATAATATAATCCAAAATTCCGGATATGTAAGTTAAATTTTGTCAGTATAGAGGTATACAATTCACTACGGTTAAGTGAAAAAAATTCTAGCAATGAGGAATAAGTGATCGAATCAGTCTTGGGAGGTAGAGACGTGGCACATTTTTCCGGCTAACAGGTGGATCTGTTGCAAAGCTCATACCCTTCTATATTTCAGACCTCAGTCGAGCGATTTTAGATTTTAGAATTGGGAATGAATGACTGGATATGGGTTTGTAGCTTGCCTACAGTTGCATTCTTTTTTGAAATTGGTATCACTTCGGGACTTACGCACTAAAGCCCGATTCCCGGTTCCTGGATGCTTCTCCCCCCAAAGGCAGAATTTCTCGCGAGAAACCGGGTTGATGAATTTAAATCTTGAGGTAGCAAGCAGCAAAGGAAAGATTCAGGAGTCCGGCAACTCAAGCATTACCAGTTTCGTTAATGCCGAACAGCAATTCTAGAGCGAGAGATTGCGCCGCCGGCATCTGCCCAAAACAGAATACATAAGGAATACTCGGAGGCAAGTGTGGCAAAAATTGCTCTAAAACGTAGGGGCTTCCGTAAATTAATACAGCTTGCAGTTCACCCGTCTTTAATAATTTCTTAAACCAATCTTGAGCTGCTTCGGTCAAACCAGCACTGCCTCGGAAGCAATTGCCGCGAATGAAAATTTGCAGCAGCGTCGGAGAAAAATGCTCTGCACCTGTATTTTCAGCGATCGCGCCTGTGCGATCGTCAATTAGTTGCAATTCGTAACCATACTTAGCGGGAATGGCGATCGCCGGAGTGTGGTTGCCCAAAAACTCGCACCCCAAAACATCATCTACAACAATCAAATTCCGCAAAAGCTGGTTTTCTGAGGGCTTTTTCGCCACTAAAGGCAGAGAACCTCCAAATTTCAAAGAATCTCGCAAAATATCGGCAGCAGTTGACCTTGCCTGTGGATTTGCGAGCAAACCTAAGTCGATCGACTCCAGGGATTGTAAATTCTTGCTCCCCCCCTTAGCAAGGGGGGGTTGGGGGGGGTCAGAAATCGACATACCCACCTTTATTTTCGCTTTCCAAATGCGCCTGACAGATTCCTTTATTTGCGATATAGAAACTCGCCCTTGAGTGACAGCTTCGCAGACAGCCAGAATCGCCCCTTCCGGGTCAAGCGGCATCAGCAAAACATCAGCACCAGCCTCAGCCGCCAAAACAGCAGCTTCATTAGTACCGTACTTATTGGCGATCGCACCCATCACCAAAGCATCCGTCACGATCAAACCTTCAAATCCCAACTCTTCTCGCAGCTTCCCGATCAAAATTTTGCGAGAAAGAGTAGCAGGAAACTCAGCATCCCAAGCCGGAATCAGCAAGTGAGCACTCATCACAGCATCGGCCCCAGCGGCGATCGCCTCAACAAAAGGAGGCAACTCAACCTCAGTCAATCTCGCTGGCGAATGCGGCAAAACCGGCAATTCCAAGTGAGAATCAACCGCCGTGTCTCCGTGGCCGGGAAAATGCTTAGCTGTAGTCAAAACCGGGTGTTGACCTGCGCCGCGAATAAAAGCAGCGGCTAATTTCCCGACAATTTCCGGTGTCTCGCCAAAAGCGCGGACGTTAATCACAGGATTGTCGGGATTGTTGTTAACATCAACCACTGGTGCGAAAATCCAATTTAGACCGATCGCCCTAGCTTCGATCGCAGTGACAGCGCCCATTTGTTCAGCATATCGATCGGCTTTACCTGCATCGTGTCGCGCCACTTCAGCAATCGCCATCGGTGGCCCGAACCAAGTCGCCCCCGCGAACCGCTGGCCGACACCTTCTTCAATATCAGCCGCCAGCAGTAGCGGAAACTTAGCCCAAGACTGCAATTGGTGCGATCGAACTGCCAACTCCGCAGCACTTCCCCCGACCAAAATCACACCGCCGACGCCCAACTTTTCCAGATAATAGCGGAGTTTGCTGGAAGTTGGTTCCCATTCGGGATAGCGAATTTGGTGGTCGAACAAGCAGCCAGAAGCGCGCACCACGAACATCTGGGCCACCAGTTCTGGTAAGGAAAGATTGTCAATCATGGGTAATGGGAAATTGTGGACTGTTGACTGTTGACTGTTGACTGTTGACTGTTGACTGTTGACTGTTGACTACCTTCAGACACTAATCCTCGTCTGCTTCTAAATCATCATCATCATCATTTTCATTGCCATCCGCCAATTCTTCGTCATCAAACATACCTGGTTTGCGATCGGCAGAAAGCTGATTCAGCAGTATCAACATTTTATCGCCCCGTTCCAAAGAATGGTCTTCGAGAAAAATCACTTCCGGCGTCCGGCGCAGTTGCACCCGTTGACCCAACTGGTTGCGGACGTAGCTAGTAGCAGATTTCAAGCCCTCCATAGTCTCGGCCTTTGCCTCATCAGTACCGTAGATGCTGACAAAAATTTTTGTATGCTGAAGGTCTCCCGAAACAATTACGTCGGTAACGCTAACCATACCAGCACCTACACGGTCGTCCTTGATTCCATTCAGCAACATCAGGCTGACTTCCCGTTTAATCAGTGAAGCTACACGCTCAATGCGACGATTTGTAGCCATAGAAACTATCCCCTACTTTTAGATCAGCCATTTTCATCCCGATTGACAATTGTAGCGCGATCGGTATCGGGTGTTATGTGCGATCGGGGGGGAAATTAGGGTTTGAGATTGCAGCGCGCAGCCAATAATGACATAAACTTGCCCAATTTGCTACTTTTGCGATCGCTCAATATAAAGTCATCCGGCAAATACGATCTCCTATCATCATGCCCGATTCTATCCAACAAGAAGCCCGCCAAATTCTTGACACCCTTGCCTTCACCCCATTCGAGCAATGCCAACCCCTGGGCCACAACTTTAATACCATCCCCTCTCGCCCTGGACTTTATGCTGTCAGACATCGTGTGGATGGCCTGCTTTACATCGGTAAAACCAAAAGCTTGCGCGGTAGATTTAGTGGCGGACACAAAGCATTTCTCTGGGCATGGCTCGACAAATACAACTGGGAAGATGTTCGGATCGCCATTCACCAGCTCTCGGCGTGGAGCAACCCTGCGTTATTATTAGAGCTAGAAGCAATTATTCTGAGAGCAACTGAGCCGCCCTACAACGTTCAAATCCCACCGGAAAACTAGACTCATGCAATCAACAACTCTGGAACAACTATCTGCTGCTGATGCCGAAGCCATCCTAAAATACCTTCCAGAACGAATTCGTTCCGCCCTCATCGCCCGTGCTGCGGAAATTGAATACCCGATCGAAATTGTTGTGGAAATGGCAATTGCTAATTTCCTCGATAGCGAAGCACTTGGTTTTGCCGATTGCAAACCGGGGCGAGGCAACTAAAGACTCGCAACTTGAAATCAGAGAATCATGACTCAAACTATCCCCACGCAACACCTTTCTTCAGAAGCTATTTATCAGTTGGTCGATTATTGACCCGAGTAGAAAAAGCTGCCCTATTGTCCAAGTCCAATGAACTTGAATGTTCTCTCTCCTACGCGATCGAAATGGCAATATCCAGGTTTTTAGATGAAGAATTCTTTAGCTTGGAGAATTGTCTGCTGGTCAAACACTTGAAAGATAAGTAAGCCTACCTCAAAAAAAACACCTACTCACATCCGCGACTTATTGAAGAAGTCTGGGATCTAAAAGAAGAACGTTTTACTAGATTAAACCGATCGCCAAAAGGAATAAAACTCATGGAAAAAGAATTTACAATCGGTCAAAAAGTCCGAGTTGTGGCGATGCCACCTTACGTCAAAACTGCCGAACCGATGCCGATGCTGCGGCCTGCGAATTTAATTGCGATCGGCGCTGAAGGCGTTGTGATCGATCGCCGTCCCGGCAATTATTGGGGAATTCGCTTTGAAAAAGGTGCTTTTCTGTTAGACAGCCAGTACATTGAAGCTGCTATCAGTTGACTGTTGACTGTTGACTGTTGACTGTTGACTGTTTTCATTTGGAATTGGGAATTGGGCAATTCTCCCTCTTCCCTCTTCCTTCTTCCCTCTTCCTTCTTCCCTCTTCCTTCTTCCTTCTTCCCTCTTCCTTCTTCCTTCTTCCCTCTTCCTTCTTCCTTCTTCCCTCTTCCCTCTTCCCTCTTCCTTCTGTCAACTGTCAACTGTCAACTGTCAACTTTTCAACAAGCCAGCTTAGCCTCAAAAGCCAAAGAATTAACAGGAAACTCCCCCAAAACTTCCTCTAAAATCGGAGATGTGAAGTTACAAGGCTGAGGTTTTCCCAAATGATAGCCTTGAGCGTAATCTACCCCTAGTTCATTGATTTTATCCATAATTGTTTGATTTTCAACATACTCGGCAATAGTTTTAATTCCCATGACGTGAGCGATTTTGGTAATAGCTTCCACCATGGCGATGTCAATAGGATTATCGACAATATGCTTAATAAAATTGCCGTCTATTTTGAGATAATCAACCGGCAAGCTTTTCAGGTAAGCAAAGGAAGACATCCCGCTGCCGAAGTCGTCCAAGGCAAACTGGCAGCCTAGTTCCTTCAGTTGCCAAATCAAGCTGGCTGCCTTGCTGAGATTACCGATCGCCACGGTTTCTGTAATTTCAAAACAAATTATTTGCGGCGGTATTTGATGGATGGAAAACTGTTCCTGAATAAACTCGATAAACTTTTCTTCGTTGAGGCTGTCCCCAGAAAGGTTGATTGAGTAAAGGCTGGGATATTTGCCAAAGGAGGATTGCGGATTAGACAAAAGAGAGCAAGCAGGGAAGGTAACTATTTTATCGCTGTCTACCCCGGGGTTTTGGACTAATAAATTGGCTGTGAAAATTTTAGATAAATTGCGAAATAAAGTGCTAATTACCCAGCGATCGATCGCGTGCATCAAATTGTAGCGTTCGGCCGCCGGAATAAACGCCATCGGCGACACCAACTCACCAGTTTCCAACTGGAGGCGCAGGAGGATTTCGCAGTGGGTTCCGGTGTTTGGAGAGTTGAGCAAAGGTACGATCGGCTGAGAATACAAGCAAAAGCGATTCTCTTCTAAAGCTTGATGAATTTGCACCACCCACTCGGTTTCGCCGTGCTGTTTGATTAATTCTCGATCGCCGGCTTGATAAACCTGCACCCGGTTGCGACCTTTATTTTTAGCAGCGTAGCAGGCCATATCGACCGCGCTCAAAATCGCAGATGTCGAGGCTGTTTTGGGATTGATTGCTACCAAACCGATACTGACGCCGATCGAAAAAGTTTTGTCCTGCCACCCAAACCGGAATCCCTGAATGGTTCGCAGCAGCGTTTCAGCAACATTCAATCCTCGTTCGACGGGACAACTATACAGGAGTACAGCAAATTCATCGCCGCCCAGACGCGCCAAAATATCGGTTTTGCGGATATTGCTTTTAAATAGCTGGCTGACTTGGCGCAGCAGTTCGTCCCCTGCAGCATGACCGCAGGTGTCGTTAACTATTTTGAAGCGATCGAGATCCAGGTAAAGCATCACGTGTTCTTGCCCGTAACCTTGAGCGCCGTGTAGGGCGTGCTCTAGCTGGTACTCAAATTCCCGGCGGTTGACTAATTGCGTCAGGGGGTCATGAGTTGCCTGCCAGGTGAGTTGCCGCGCTTGAGTTCGCACTTGCGTGACATCTCGAAACACAACGACGGCCCCGACAATTTCGCCGCTGCTAGCGTGGATGGGGGCGACGCAGTGGTCGATCGCAAATTCGGTGTTGTTGCGGTCAATCAGCAAGCTGTTGTGTCCTTGGTCAACAATCCGACCTTCGCACAAAGCGATTTCGGCGATATTTTCGGTCGGGCGCCTGGTAGTTTCGTCAACTATTCTCAGCACGCTGGCGAGGGGCAAACCTTTAGCTTCCAATGTAGACCAACCCGTGAGTGTTTCGGCAACTGGATTCAGCGTGGAAATGCAGCCGTCGGCGTCAGTAGTGATGACGCCATCGCCGATCGATTGTAGAGTAACCTGAGCAAGTTCTTTTTCTTCAAAAAATGCTTGTTCCATGCGCTTGCGATCGGTAATATCTCGCTGCACCGACACCCAGTGGGTAACGTTCCCGGAGGTGTCGGCAATGGGTACGCTGTTGAGTTCCACCCAATATGTTGAACCGTCTTTGCGGTAGTTAATCAATTCCAAGCGTAGGGGTTCTCGGCGAGAGAAAGTACGGCGAATTTTAGCGACTTGGGTTGGGTCGCTTTCTGGGCCGCGCAAGCAACTGGGGGTTTTCCCGATGATTTCTTCGGGTAGGTAGCCCGTCATTTGGGTAAAAGCTTCGTTGGCATAGATGATGGTGGGGTCGGAGATATCGCTGTCTCCCGCATCCATAATCACGATTGCGTCGTTAGCGTTCACTACAGCAGATTCTAAAAGGTGGAGCCTGGCCTCAGCCCGCACGCGGGTAGCAATTTCCCTTTCTAGTCTGGCGTTAGTCAAGCTGAGGGATGCGATCGCTTTTTGCAATTCCTTAGTCCTTTCTGCCACTGAATCGTGCAGAACATCGATCGCCCCCGACATTTCCATCGGGTCAAGTACGCGAAGTATGTTGGTTTGAGTAACTATTCCCAGGAGTTCTCCCTGTTCCCCCGTTACTACTAACCTGCGGACTAAACGCTGGTGCATTTCCTGATGAGCTACCCACAGCGAGTCTTCTTGCTTGAGGCTAAATAAGGGGGTGCTCATCACAGTTTCGGCGATCGTTTTCGACAAATCTATATCTAAAGCTTGAAATTCGACAATATCCCGTTCTGTGACTATACCTACTGGAATGGGGAACGGTAAATTTCTCGATAATTCTGTTGATTCGGTAATTACTACGCAGCTAACGCGGTGCTGCGCCATCAACTCGGCTAAACTCCTAACTGACGCAAAGCGAGGTGCTTGAATGACTTGTGCGGTCATTACTTCTTTCACGCGGCGCATTTTTAAGATATTTGCCGGTTTCAGCATGGCTTGGCGAATGCTTTCCGGGGTAATTACTCCTAAGAGTTGACCCTCACTATCCAATATTGGTAAATGCTTAGTTCTTCGTTGCCCCAGCAGAATTAGGGCGCTGAAAATGTCTTGAGTCTCGGATTTTGTGAGAGTTGCAGCAGGCTGCCTCATTACTTCTGCAATGGTGACACCTTTTAAGTTTTTGCCCGAGGCAATCAAATCGACAAGATCCCTTTCGGTGAAGATTCCTTGCAATTGAGAATGTGAAGCAGAGTGCGAGGATAATTTTTCTAGGGATTCTTCCACGACAAAGACGCAGATACCTGTCGCGTCTCTAAATGCGCTTGAGGTGGGGGGATTTGCTATTTCTGTTAGTGGCTGATAGATATCGGTTGGTGGAATGTCTGGGTTTAGAGAGCAAGTTCCGCGCCGTTGACCCATCAGGGTAATTACTTCGGCTAGTGGGGTATCGGGTGCAACTGTCAAGGGGTAGCGGTCAATTACTTGAGCTAAGGTTGGGAGATACTTGGAGGAATCGTTTTTGAGCATATTTAATTGAGTTTTGCGATCGCGTTGACTCTGCGACATTCCAAAAAAGTGCTGCTTTCCAAGCACTAGGTGGATTTTTACGGCGCTGCTGAGACCTAATTAAAATTTATTGTTAAAAATGCAGCCGAGATTGGACTGGGGATCAAGCCAGTGACTGCTTTTCCTCTACCTATAAAGGTATAAGCTTATCTTTATTTTAAATTAATTTTTCAGTCTCGTGACACTTTTATTAAAAACAAAGTATTTTATGTAAACTTTTTGCGATAGGATCATCCCTAAAATCATCCCTCGTATTGCGAATCATCTCCATCTTCAGAAAGACGCATCTGTTGCCTATCCTAGGTAACCTAGAAAAGGTTACTACAAAAAGGCACTGTATTAAGTTCGGCAGTGTTAAGTTTTGCGAAATTATGTTTTGCGAGCTTGTCGAGACCATCTATGCGTTGTTGAGGGGAATCGATATCACAGCCCATCTGTGAATTAGATCGCAGCTTCCGAAAACAACCGTGGTAAGATTGTAGATATCAAGACAAGAACTTGAATACAGAGTCAGGTGAGGAAAAGGGATTATGAAACGCAATCTATTAGCCGCTACTTTTTTAATTACTCCCCTACTGTTGGCCGGTCCGGCTCGCGCTGAAAATCCCGCTCACGTCACACAGTTATTGTCAACGGGGCAATGTTTTAAGTGCGACTTGTCAGGAGCAGATTTAACGGGAGCTCATTTAATTGGTGCTGATTTGAGAGAAGCAAATTTACGAGGAGCAAACCTATCTAGTGCCAACCTCGAAGGTGCTGACTTGACGGGTGCTAACTTGACGAGTGCTAACTTAACCCAAGTTTTCCTGACTAATGCCAGTTTAAATGACGCAGACCTCGATCGGGCAAATCTGACCGCCGCCATCATTAACACCGCTGACGTATCCGGCGCATCGATGGAAGATATGACGATCACAGATGCGAAAGTCTACAATACCCAAATCGGCGTCGGCGGCAGCTACGACCAGTAAACTCATTAAAAGAATGGAAAACACCAATTTTGAGGTTAAAAACCCGGCTTCTCTCCAGAAACCGGGTTTTTAGTCTTTTTGTAGGCTGCCCCGGAGACTCACATTTTATGTCGTATTTCAAGCGAACAATCTGACGCACCCTACTACTACCGCTAAAAACCCAAATCAACCGCAATTCGGTGCGCGCAAGCAAACCCAGAAAACGCCACCGCATTTAAACCCTGTCCGGGAAACGTACTGTCGCCCACACAATACAAACCAGGCATAGAAGTTCGATTAAACGGCATTCCCAGCAAACCCATTAGCTTCTGTCGTGGAATCGGCCCGTAAGTTCCGTCTTCGCGCCCCAAAAAGCGACGGTGAGAGCGCGCCGTCCCAACTTCCATATAATCCAAACCGGCATCTAAACCGGGAAAAATCTTTTCTAATCTTTCAATAATTCTCCCTCCCGCCTCTTCCTTTTTCTCCTCGTATTCATTCTGTGAAAGTCCTTCCCACTCTTCCATCCAACTCGAAGTAAAAGCGTGAACGATGTGATATCCTGCGGGAGCTAAATCCGGGTCGAGCACGGTCGGGATTGACACCAAAACAGTTCCTTCCGGCGCTTCCATTTTGTCCCAATCTTCTAACAAAATGTGGTGGCAGGCACTACCCGCAGGGATTGCGCTTGCTTCCACTCCCAAATGCAAACTCAAGAAACTGGGGGCTTTTTGATAGCGCTGCTGCCATTTCTTCTCGCTAGCGGGCATCTCTTCTGGGGGCAGCAACTTCTCGAAAGTATCCCATCGCGTGGCGTTAGAAACTATCCGCTTTGCCCGGTAAACTTCGCCGGTTGCTAGCTCGACTCCGACAGCGCGTCCCTTTTCTGTAATAATTTTTTTCGCCTTAGCTTTGTATTGAATTTTCCCGCCGCATTTTTCTAATCCTTCGACTAATTTTTGGGCGATTTGACCGACTCCGCCTTTGGGATAATTTATGCCGCCGTAATGTCTGTCGGAAAATACCATGCCGGCATTAATCATCGGCGTCAAGTCGGCAGGTACTACAGACCAGTAGTAGCATTCCATGTCGATAAATTTGAGCAAAGTAGGGTCTTTTATGTAGCGCCGCGCAATGTCGCCAGTATTTTGAGGTAGATATTTTACTAATCCCAAACAGGCTAAAGGATTCTGAAAAAAGACCCGGACGAGATATCCGGGTTCTTCTAGAGATAGCAATTCCATCCCGTTGAGGCAGTTGAAGACGCTCCAGCATTCGCCGTAAAATTTGTGGATTCCTTCGCGTTCGTGAGGGAACCTGTCTGTTAATTCTTGCAAGTATTTGTCATAAGCCTGGGGCACTTCCAGTTCCAAGCCGCTGGGTAAGTGATAGTGAAGCTGTACGGGGTCGGGAATCGTTTCTAAGGTGACGTTGACTGCTTTGAGGGCGCGGGTGAGGAGGTTGGTGGTGCCACGCTGTCCGAAACCAAAAATCATGGAGGCGCCGACATCGAATCTGTAGCCTTCTCGATCGAAATATCCAGCGCTACCCCCCGGAATTGTATAGCTTTCTAGCACTAAAACTTTGGCTTTCTTAGCGGCTAGCTGGGTGGCTGTCACGAGTCCACCAATGCCGGAACCGATGACAATTACATCAAACTCTTGCTCTGTTGGGCGGGAGTTGGGAGAAAATAACTGGGATTGGGTAGGAGCTGACATTGGGTTAAAAATCTTAATATTTCTATGATTTTACAGTCGATCGCTCCCCAAGCAAGAAGTTCGGCAAGAGATTATGTAGCGGATGTAACGGATGTCAGGAAGACCGAAGTTCGGCAATGCCCAATGCCCAATATCCAATCCCCAATGCCCGATGCCCGATGCCCGATGCCCCTGCTTCCCAAAAAAATGCGGGAACAGTCTACCATTGCCGACTGCCCCCGTCTGCCGATCCTTTGAGAGGAGAACACTAAAAATCACTATAGCCTTGTTGCTAATTAATGTCAATACTATTGGAAAAATATTTCAATAAGCTGATGAAGGTCGATCGGCGAATGGGTTCTAACTTACATCTGGCACAATTCTCGCTTAACAGGCTTTCGGGCCTGTTCTACAAAGAGTGAGTTTTCTTGTGGGGAGTAGGGGTTGGGCAGGAGAGCCGGCCCGTGAACGGCTTATTAACAATGGTGCAAGATGTCAGTTCTAACCGATGGCTGGTGCTTGTTGCAATAGTCCGGCAGTCCGGCGGAGGTTTGAACCCGTGACGGCAATCTTAAAAATAGTGCAAGATGTCGATTCTCAATCTCTGGCTTGTATGCGCCCTCAAGGATGTGATAAGTTGCACAGAGCGATCGATCGCCCGTTGGGGAAGCCCTCGAAGAGGATCGAGCGCACCGCATAAAATTTCTCAAACCTAGCACTCTCCCCAATTTTCTAATGTCTCTGCAACTGCGCGTTTACGTTCCCCCGCATCCGTTAATTAAACACTGGCTGGCTGTCGCCCGCGACGCCGCCACTCCCTCGGTACTTTTTCGTTCTGCGATGACAGAATTGGGAAGGTGGCTGGCTTACGAGGCGATTCGAGAATGGCTGCCGACAGTGGAAACCACAGTGCAGACCCCTGTGGGCGAATGTCCGGCGACTTTTATCAACCCGGAAGCTCCGTTAGTTGTGGTACCGATTTTGCGGGCGGGTTTGGCACTGCTCGAAGGAATTCAGACGGTTGTACCGCTGGCTTCGGTTTACCACCTCGGCATGGCAAGAAATGAGGAGACGCTGCAACCGACTTGTTATTTGAACAAATTACCGGCGCAGTTTAACCCGGAAACGCGGGTGATAATTAGCGAGCCGATGCTGGCGACTGGCGGCACGATTATAGCGACAATGCAGGAATTGACGAAGCGGGGAATTGACCCGAGCTTGATTCGGATTATCTCTGTGGTGGCTGCTCCTCCGGCTTTGAAGAGGCTGAGTGCAGAGTACCCGAGTTTGATGATTTACACGGCAACGATCGACGAAATAGTCAACGAACAAGGCTTTATTGTACCTGGTTTGGGAGATGCGGGCGATCGAACTTACGGCACATGAACAAGTCAGTCAGTCAATTTTAGATTTTAGATTTTAGATTTTAGATTGACTCGACAGATAAATCTGGAGGCTTGTATCCCTTTGTGGGTGCGGTGAGTGGTTCCAGGAATCAGTTGCTGAAAGCTTGGGGGAAAAAGATGACCCTGGTTTGGTAAAAGCAGGCACAGAGAGAGTTAGAATCAAAAGTACAAGTCAAAAATAAATAGCTTTTAGCACTCATTGCCCGTGAAACTTGATTCTGTTCCGCCAAGCTTGTCTGCTTCTGACTCAGTAAACCTCAATTATGATTTGCCACAACAGGTACAACTACAAATAAAAGAGGTTACTGATATTTGTGCTGCTTTAACCCCGGAGCCCGCTGAACTCTCAGGGACTGTAAATCCCGATATTTGTCAGGAACAAAAGAAACTGAAGTCGAAGCACTGGGCAGTTTTTGCTTCGACTTTTGCAACTATTTTTTTAGCTGAAATAGGAGACAAAACTCAGCTTGCGATTTTGCTAATGACGGCTGAATCTCGAAATCCTTGGATCGTGTTTGCGGGTGCGGGTTCGGCTTTGATAGCAACCAGTTTGCTGGGGGTGTTGCTGGGAAGGTGGCTGGCTAGTCGGATTGCTCCGAGAACTTTGGAGAGAGCAGCCGGAGTGATTTTGCTGGGGATTTCGGCGATTCTACTGTGGGAAGTGCTGGGTTAATTGTCTGCCTGTCGGTAAGTCGTAGATTTCTACAATAGCTAACTAAGAACTAAAAAAACATGGACTGGCAACTTTTGGGAATCAGTTTTATTACAGTGTTTTTGTCAGAATTGGGAGACAAAAGTCAATTAGCTGTTATCGCCCTGGGCAGTAGTTGTAACTCGCCGCGGGCTGTATTTTTCGGTACGGCGTCGGCGCTGCTGCTGGCGAGTTTAATCGGCGTGGCGATCGGCTTCAGCACTGCAGAGGTGTTGCCGGAACGACTGGTAAAGGGGCTCGCAGCGATCGGATTTGCGGTGATGGGCTTGCGCCTGCTGTGGCCAAAAACAGATTTACCGGAAGCATCCGAGTAGGGCGTGCCGTCGGTCGATTTTAGATTTTAGATTTTAGATTTTAGATTTTAGATTTACTCCACAGATGAATCTGGGAGTTTGAACAAGAGTCTAAAATTTTGAGTTCTCCACAACAGGAGTCGTTGGCAAGTATCCGTTTTTGGGCGGGTCAGGAAACTTGACAGTATAGTTATATCAAATCTGTTAGCATCGGAATGATTCCTATCTCTCTTCTCGACCTCTGCGTGAATTAGCGTCAATCCATTGTCATCTGCGGTTAATACATTCTCTTTTTTTAACCGCCGATGAGGAGAGGTTTACACAGATTAACGCAGATGAATTCTATCAATTCCGGTTGCACCGTCAGTGATTTTTGACTGTTGACTGGATTTTACGCCTGACGATGCTAACAGATTTCATATTATTGGATAAATGTTTGATTGATAGGGAAACCGCAGATGCAACGCAGGTGCATTTCAAGCCTAGTTTACGATCGCGTTAAAATTTAAAAAATTAGCGGGGGGCGTGAATTCACGCCCCCCGCTGCTGCTTGAGTTTTTTTTCTGCACTCAACATCTCAGCATTGTGTCGATTAAACTTGGTTTTGGTAGCACCAGCCCAGCAGCGTACCGGCGACACCCAACTTCAGCGCTTCCAATGCAAAATAGCCTTGGTGCAGTAGATTCATCCCGGCGGGCACTTCTGCTGTTTCACCGAACAGATTTAGCTGGATTCCTAGGGCGCTCATTTGGGGTGTCAGGCCGTAGGTGTCAATCAGGGCGATCGCCAGAAGTACCAATGATAATAAAATTGCTGTGCGGCTGCGCTTGCCGAAGTCACCGACTAAATTGCTCAAAACCATCAAACCCGTTGCCACCAGGCCCGAACAGATTAACTCAACCCGGTTGAATCCCCAGAACATTAAATTCCCAGCCGTTGTAAACTCGGGAGATGTCATCATGCCAGATACGTAGAGACTGGGCATAATGACTAGATCCAAAATCAGGCTAACGCTGAGCCAAAAAATTAGGGCCACCATGACAATTGCTTGCCAGCGCGGTTTGATTGATTCCACTCTTGATGTTGTAATAGCTGTCATATAATTCGACCCTCTAAAATTTTATTCTGCCTTTTCTAGAGTTTAACTAACTTTTTTCTAAAATTCTGTTAAGTATTTTTAAATTAATGGTAACTTTTGTGTAACATACCCTGAAGAATTGTTAAGCTCACTTATGTTTGTCATCACTTCGGTTAACTAATACTAATTCGGAAAAAGTACGGAATAAATTAATAATTACTCACAGGACTTATGCACTGCGGCCAAAGACATCTGTTGTTGACCCTGATTAAACACCGTAACGTATTTTTTTTATAAAAAACCCGGTTTCTGCGTCCAGAAATAACTCCTAATTCAACTGTATATGCCTAAATTTCAATTATCCTCTTGGTTGCCCCGTCTCCCCCCTCAAGTCTGGATTCTTGCTGCAGGCAGATTCCTCTCCCAAAGTGGCACCGGTTTTACTTTATTTTACGCGCCGATATTTTTTGTCGATCGCGTGGGTTTATCTGCTACTGCTGTTGGGATTGGTTTGGGTAGCGGTTCAGTTTCGGGAATTTTGGGCCGCGTTTTGGGCGGTTCTTTTTGCGATTCAAAATTTTGGGGAAGGCGGCGAACTTTATTGCTGGCGGCAGTTATTTGTGCTGTGGCTTCTTTTGTACTGGCGGCGACTAATGATTTCGTTGGCTTAATTGCGGGCAATTTACTGATGGGTTTTGGGGTGGGTTTGTATTGGCCTCCAACCGAGACGATGGTGGCGGATTTAACGGAGGGCGAACAGCGACAGGAGGCTTTTGCTTTGACGCGACTTGCTGATAATTTGGGTTTGCAAGTTGGGATTATTTTGGGCGGTTTGTTGATTGAGTTAACGGGGAATTATCGATCGCTCTTTATTATTGATGGTATCTCGTTTTTAGTGCTGTTTGCGGTGGTGGCGATCGCGATCGCCGAAACCTACAAACCAGCTAATCCAGGGGATAGAGGCAAAAAAAATCGGGAAAATGGCTGGATGGTGGCGCTGAGCGATCGCAGTCTTCTAGTTTATGCTTTAGTAAATACTCTGTTCACATTATATATTTCCCAAATCCAAACCACAATGCCGCTGTACTTTAGCAAGTTTGTCGCGGTGGGGACGGAAAAAGGTTTTTCAACAGGTACAATTACCGTTTTGTTTGCTTTTAGTACGTTTTTAACTGTGGCTTTGCAACTGCCAGTTGTTAAAGCTTTGAGGCCATTTTCCCATCCAAAAGCTTTGATGATTTCTGCGCTGCTGTGGGGAATGGGATTTATTGCGATCGGCTTGACGGGAATGGCTGCAACTGGCAATCTATTGTTAGCTGTTTTAGGCTTGAGTTTTTTGTCGGTTGCGACTGTTGCTTATACGCCTTTTGCTTCTGCTTTGGTGGTGGATTTAGCGCCAGAGTCTTTACGCGGCGTGTATTTGGCGGTTAATTCTCAGTGTTGGGCGATCGGCTATTTAATCGGGCCGCCGCTGGGCGGTTTGGCTTTGGATAGAGGTAAATGGGCGGCGGATAATTTTTGGTTGGGTTTGGCTTTGAGTGTCGGCGCGGCTATTTTTATTTTGCAAAAGCTCGATCGAATGTTGAAAAGTAGAATCTAATCTAGCCTTTCTCAGTAACATGAGGTGCACGCTTGATATAGGGCATAGGGCATAGGGCATAGGGCATACCTCACTTTATTGAAAACTGCTATATTCAGTTGTTCGTTTAGGACTAAGACCAAAAAAACCCGGTTTCTGCGTCAATATCTCTCGGTTCGATACCACGATTTTTCCGAGAAACCGGGTTTGTGACCCCGCGTGCGTCCAAGACTGTAGTTGTTAGGATTAACAGTCAACAGTCAACAGTCAACAGTCAACAGTCAACAGTCAACAGTCAACAGTTAACCGTCAACTAACTAATTTATTTTCGTCGATCGCCCAATTTGCGGTAAACTTCTCTCAAATCAACTTGATGGTGAGCCAAAGCAACCAAAGCGTGATAAAATAAATCGGCAACTTCCCCAGCAATCCCCTCTTTGTCGTCATCTTTGCAAGCCATCACAACTTCCGCCGACTCTTCGCCAATTTTCTTGAGAATTTTGTTGTCGCCTCCCTCGAATAACTTGCAAGTATAAGAACTTTCGTTAGGATTGTCGCGGCGATCGCAAATTACCGCAAATAATTGAGATAACATATCCCCTGGTGGCGGTGAAATTTCCCCATCAACTTGGTGAAAACAACTTCTTTCTCCCGTGTGACAAGCAATATCTCCGACTTGTTCGACAGTCACCAGCAAAGCATCGCTATCGCAGTCGTAACGCAGCCCTTTGACATTTTGAATGTGTCCCGAAGTCGCGCCTTTTGGCCACAATTCGCAACGAGAACGACTCCAGAACCAAGTTTGCCCGGTAGAGAGCGTTTTTTGCAGCGACTCCCGATTCATCCAGGCCATCATTAACACCGTACCGTCCAAATAATCTTGGACGATCGCAGGTACTAAACCGCGATCGTCGTAACGAATCTTTTCAATTGGGATCGATCGGCTCAAACTTGATAAATCAGTAGTAGACATAATTTTATTTCAACTTGGTAATATAGATTAACGCTTTCCTGTCGGAGATTGTTTTTTTATTAACCGCAGAGAACGCAGAGGACGCAGAGGAAGAGAAGAGAGAAGATTGGGCAAGGGATGGCTAAATTGTCAAGAACTATTTTACAAAAAATTACATTTAAGGGCGATTCCCTACGGGATAGCTTCGCTTCACGGTGCTAGTGCGACAAAGCCTAAAAAACCCAAGCTAGTATTGCTACTCATTGGTTTGTACCCTAAAATCTACTAGAATAGTTTCCTTGAATCGACCTAACCTTTATGTTGAACTGGCTATAAAATTATTCTACCAACAACAGACGTTCACTAAGGAGAAAACATTGGTTTCCACAACCTTGAAAACGACCAAATCAGAAGAAATTTTCGCCGCTGCCCAGAAGTTGATGCCAGGTGGCGTCAGTTCGCCCGTGCGCGCTTTCAAATCCGTAGGCGGACAGCCCATCGTCTTTGACAGGGTAAAAGGAGCCTACATTTGGGATGTTGACGAAAACCAATACATTGACTATGTAGGCACTTGGGGCCCAGCCATCTGCGGCCACGCCCACCCGGAAGTCATCAAAGCTCTGCACGAATCTTTAGAAAAAGGTACGAGTTTCGGCGCGCCATCACTGTTGGAAAACGTACTGGCCGAAATGGTCATCGATGCCGTTCCCAGCATTGAAATGGTGCGATTTGTCAACTCTGGCACCGAAGCCTGTATGGCCGTTTTGCGGCTGATGCGAGCTTTCACCGGACGCGATAAACTGATTAAATTTGAAGGCTGCTATCACGGACACGCCGATATGTTCTTGGTAAAAGCCGGTTCCGGCGTTGCAACTCTGGGCCTTCCCGACTCTCCGGGCGTCCCGAAATCCACTACTGCCAATACCCTCAACGCTCCCTACAATGACTTAGAAGCAGTCAAAGCTTTATTTGCCGCAAATCCCGGCGAAATAGCAGGCGTAATTCTCGAACCAGTGGTGGGGAATGCCGGTTTTATTACGCCGGATGCAGGTTTTCTCGAAGGTTTGCGGGAAATTACTAAAGATAACGGTGCTTTGTTAGTTTTTGATGAAGTAATGACCGGTTTCCGCATCGCCTACGGCGGAGCTCAGGAAAGATTCGGTGTCACCCCGGATTTGACTACCTTGGGTAAAGTTATCGGTGGCGGTTTGCCGGTGGGAGCTTACGGGGGAAGGCGGGATATTATGGGGATGGTGGCTCCTGCTGGGCCGATGTATCAAGCGGGTACGCTTTCGGGAAATCCTTTGGCGATGACTGCTGGGATTAAGACTTTGGAATTGCTGCAAAAACCCGGCACTTACGAACAGTTGGATAAGATTACCAAAAAACTGTCTGACGGATTGCTAAAAATTGCTAAGGAAGCCGGACACGCGGTTTGGGGCGGGCAAATTAGCGGGATGTTTGGCTTGTTTTTTGCGGCTGGCCCGGTTCACAATTACGAGGATGCGAAGAAGTCGGATTTGACGAAGTTCAGCCGCTTTCACCGGGGAATGTTGGAGCACGGAATTTATCTTGCTCCTTCGCAGTTTGAGGCGGGATTTACTTCTTTGGCTCATACTGAGGAAGATATCGATCGAACTTTGGCAGCAGCGCGTGAAGTGATGGCAAGTATTTAACGTGTGCAGTAAGGATGTTCGTCCTTAAAACTCAGGAATAAATAATTAAAGTCCTTGCTGTTTGTTGGCAGTAAGGACTTTAATTTTTAACTGCTTTATCAAATAAAGTCCTGAATCGTAGAGACTCTTCTGGACTACCTTTTAATCAGGCTTACAGGCTTTTTTTAGTAAATTTTCACCGGGTAATTCCTGTTTAATGGTGTGAGGGAATTACAAATTAGTAATTATAGGAACTCTCTACTTTACCGTAGCAATCCCTAACTTAGCTCCCTTAATTCGGCGTAATCGATCCATAACTTCCACAACATTTCCGTGATTGACGCTTTTATCGGCATTCAGCACAATTAAGGCGCTCGGATTTGACCCCATTACTTGTCGCACCGTACTCTCAATCTGCTCTAAGTTGACTGACTTTTTATCAACCATGAATTTTCCCTGAGCATCAAGCGTGACAGTAATTTTAGCAGGCGAGTCCTGAACTTGAGAGGTTGATGCTTTCGGTAAATTTACTGGTAGACCCTCGGATTTGGATAAAGACAAAGAGGAAACAATGAAAAACGTCAATATGGCGAAGGTTACATCAATCAGTGGCACGATGTTGATCTGGGGAATACTATCAGGTTCATCGGGTAGGCGCATAGTTAGATTCTCTTGGTAGTTTTTCGTAGTGGTGACGGTACAATAGCTCTAGCTGGCCTCCGGCTTCCTGCATAAAAGCTATCTGCTGTAAGTAAAACCCACGAAACATATTAGCAAATACGAGCGTAAAGATTGCCACCACTAACCCCATTGCCGTAGAAACGAGGGCTTCGCTAATCCCCCCGGTAACGCCCGCGGCATTGGTGCCTGCAGCATCTCCCAGTTTGAGGGAGTCAAAGGTGGTAATTAAGCCCAAAACTGTTCCGAGCAACCCAAATAGCGGGGAGAGGGTGATAATGGTGTCAAATATTGTATTGAATCGCTTCAAAACGGGGATTTCTGCCTGAGCTGCACTCTCTAAGACCAAACGAAATTCTTCGATGTTGGGCGACTCTAATTCTAATGCTTCCAAAAAAATTCTGGCTAACGGCAAATCAGCGTTTACTTGTAACTTTTTGATGGCGGAATCCGGGTTTTGACTGTAAAGTCTTAGCACTTCCCGCACCACCCGCCGCTGTCGCCGATTCACTTTAAACCAAAAGACAAGACGCTCTAAAATCAGTGCGACTGCTGCGATTGACGAGGCAAGCAGCGGCCAAGAAACAATGCCCCCAGCGCGAAAAATGTAAATGAAATTATCCATTAGTTTGTATTCTCGTTAGCTGTGTTGAGTGATCGCAAGCTGCCTAATGGTGCAATTAGCCCGATCGAAGGCTGGTAGAGTTTCTGCGTCAAGTCGGCACAATTGATTCAGGCTGCGAATTGTTTCACTCAAGCGCGATCGCGATCGCGATCGCACAAACGCACTACCTGTATGTGACTATCTTCGTCTGTACCCAAAATGCTCCTAATGTGATCACGACCGAGATCGCGACAGATTGTTCTGCCAGTGCTTCTTTGCTAAATATTTGCGTTAGGACTTGACAATAATCTTCAATAATTTTAAAGATTCTCAACTAGGTTTCCACAAAGTTCAGGGTTTGTCAAGTCATGATCCACCTTTTTAAATAAATATTACCTATCAAGTGGAAAAGTAAAATTAACTTTACTTATTAAAGTATTTTTATGAAAAGCTTGAGAATGTGGAAATTTGTTGGTATATTACGGGCTAGAGTATTGCAGTTAAGGCATTTTTGAACCTTGCCCTACCAGAATCAGAACATTGACAGAGCCCATAAGAGCAAGGTAGACGCCCCCAAAGGAAATGCTGATTGGTAGCGTCTAGTCACTATCTCAAAATTAAATAATGAAAATTAATTGCAAGAGTCTTGAACAGGGTGACAGTCTTCTTATAGGATGGGTAGGTTCATAATTGATAGCAAGCTCAACAGGCTGTTGGTAGCTTGTTTCGGGTTATGTGGGGGAGCCAGCGAGGACGTTGCCAACCCATCCATCAAGGAGATTGATAAGGCATGAGTTTTTCAAATATTTCGGCGACGCAAAGAGAACAACAAGAAGAAGCTCTCAAAAAAGTTCTGGCGATCAGCCTATTAGCCTCAAGCTTACTGCACGGTGTCGCGCTGCCGTTGAGCCTCAACTTGGTCAAATCTGCTGAATTTGCAGAGGAACCCATTGAAGTTGTTGTGCTTGATGAGCCCAAAGTAGAGGAAACCCAGCCAGAGCCGACTATTCCAGAAAAGGTATCTCCCCCACCTGAGACGTTCAAACCAGAACCGCCAGCAGAGCCAACTCCCCCAGAGGAGTCACCCGTAGCCGCAACGCCACCGCCGATTCCAGAGGAGTCACCCGTAGCCGCAACGCCCCCGCCGATTCCAGAGGAGCCACCCGTAGCGGTAACGCCCCCGCCGATTCCAGAGGAGCCACCCGTAGCGGCAACGCCGCCGCCGATTCCAGAGGAGCCACCCGTAGCGGCAACGCCCCCGCCGATTCCCAAGGAGCCACCGGTAGCGGCAACACCCCCGCCAGAGATTAAGAAAGAGCCGCCCTTAGCGGAAACTCCGCCACCAACTCCTGTGGAACCTTCCCCCCCACCTAAAGAAGATTTCAATTCCCCCGAAACTCCTAAAAGCCCGATCGCCAAGGAACCGGAAACCCCCTCGCCCGATCCTCCAAAAAGCGAAACACCCGTTACCGACTCCCGCCCCAAGGGCCCTAGGAGTCTTCCAGACTTTACAAAAGATGCTGGAAATCCCAACTCCTCAGACAGCCCTGAAAAAAATAACCCCCTCTCCTCATCTGCTTCGGCGGGTAACGGGGAGCCTTCCTCAGAGCCATTAAATCCTTCTTCCGGGCCCATACAGCGATCGCCCGGGGCTGGGTCGCCAGTCACAGCTACTAGGCCAGGAGGCGGCGGCAATTCTGGAAATGCGATCGGAGGTTTAGGAAACATTGCCTCTGGTGGCCCCGGAGGCGGAAGCCCTGGAGGTGGAAGCCCTGGAGGAAGTGCGTCGAACTCATCATCTGGCGCCAGCGAAAATGGCGACCTACCTTCCTCAGAGCCATTTGGGGATGGTTCGGGGCGATTGGGAAGATCGGCGACGGCGGGCTTACCAGGTTCTGGAGGCGGAGGCCCTGGAGGCGGAGGCCCTGGAGGCGGAGGCTCTGGAAGCGGAGGCCCTGGAGGCGGAGGCCCTGGAGGCGGAGGCTCTGGAGGCGGAGGTCGTGGAGGCGGAGGCTCTGGAAGCGGTTCCGGGCCAGTGCCAAAACCGACAAATCCAGGAAGAGGGGGGAGTCCTTCGCGCGCTCCCGGCACGCCTCGGGGCACTTGCATTAGTGGCTGCGGTAAACCTAACTATCCGAGCGCAGCCAGAGAAGAAGGGCGCCAAGGCCAAGTGGAACTCATTTGTGACATTGACCCCAACGGTAAGACAGTCAACATCAAGATCTTGACTCCTAGCAAATACAACGATTTGAATCGCGCAGCGATGAAAACAGTAGAAGAAAGGAAATATGCCCCATCAGAGAGTGGCCTTCAAGGAGAAAGAATAGTCATTATCTTCCAGCTCACTGACTAGGGATTTTTTTGAAACTCTAGCAATTTGGCTGGGAATTCTATAGCACTGTCCAAGGAATAGCAAAGTTAAAAGTTGAATTTTTTGTGAATTATGAATTTGGGAATGTCGTCACCAATATTAAGTAAACTTCAGCGAGTTGGACTCGTTCTATTACTTGGTTCCAACTTGGGAATTGCTTTGTTATTTGCCCACCCTCGCAGCGCAATGGCAGGAGTAATTACTTTGCCCGATGGCGGACGTTGCGAGGGAGAATTGAGTGAGGGAAAACTCAGCGGTTCCGGCAGTTGTCAATATGCCAACGGCGATCGCTACGAAGGCCAATTTCTCAACGGCAAACCTCACGGTAAAGGCATTTATACCTTTAAAGAAGAAGGTCGATACCAAGGAGAATTTGCCTTGGGTGAATTCAACGGTCAAGGTGTCCGCGAATTTCCTAACGGCAACCGCTACGAAGGTACTTTTAAAGACGGTGAGTTCGATGGTACAGGCACTTTTACCTCAACTAACGGCATTCGTTACGAAGGCTCTTTTACAAATAGTTCTCCCAGCGGTCGAGGGGCTTTTACCTTCAGTAATGGCACTCGTTGCGAAGGAGATATTAAAGAAGGAAAAGTTAACGGCAAAGGCGTCTGTCAATATGCTAATAAGAACCGCTACGAAGGAGAGTTGCTGAATAACTTGCCTCACGGACAGGGAATTTATACCTTTGCTGAAGGAGGTCGTTATGAGGGGCAATTTAGTGAAGGGCAGTTTCACGGTAAAGGGGTTCGCGAATATCCGAACGGCAACCGCTATGAAGGAGAGTTTGTGAAGGGCAACACTCAAGGTCAGGGGTTGTTTACTTTTAAAGAAGGGGGACGTTATCAAGGGCCGTTTGACAATGGAGAATTTAGTGGTGAAGGTGTCCGCGAGTTCGCCAATGGAGATAGCTATAAAGGCACTTTTGTCAAGGGTAAGATGAGCGGGAAAGGAGTTTACGTTTTTAAGAATGGCGATCGCTGCGAAGGCGAATTTAGCGAGGGTCAGTTCAACGGCAAAGGTACCTGCATTTACGCCAATGGCGATCGCTATCAAGGTGAATTCCTCAAGGGACAAAAACACGGTCAAGGTTCGTACATCTATGCAGACGGAACGAAGGTAGAGGGAAATTGGCAACAGGGACAGCTTCAAAAATAAGCTTATAACCTATCTCCCCCTACTTGTTTCCTCCCCTCCTCACCAATGACATTAATGTGCTTTAGGGCCGGCACACCGGCGTTTTATAGCGCTTTTTAAGTTGGTAAGCGTAGGGGAGGGCTTTTAATTTCACATTTGATTGACATAGAGTGTTTTTTCGGATTTTCTGGAGTTCTCAAAGAGGTGTTATTTTTTAACCGCAGATGGACGCAAATAGACGTAAATAGGTTAGCTTTTTGGGCATCGGATTTGGTAGAAATTTCTCTCTTGTTCTTCATAAAAGGGCTTTAAATCCTCGGCGTTTTGTTCGTGCAGCTTGTTGAAAAGGCTGCAAGGTCTCAGTTCAACCCTAGCAAATTAATTTCCCGTGTTTCTACAACTAAAAAAACAATGGCGAAAGATTGTCTCGTTATTGATGAGTTTTATTTTAGTTTTGCTCCTCAATAATTGGGCTCAAGCCGCCCCTCAAACCGGCACTCAAATTCTTTGGGATACCTATGGAATTCCACACATTTACGGAGAGAATAGTAAAAGCCTTTTCTACGCTTTCGGGTGGGCGCAGATGCAAAGTCACGGTAATCTGATTTTGCGTCTTTACGGGCAAGCTCGCGGGCAAGCTGCCGAATTTTGGGGCGAAGATTATCTGGAATCCGATCGCTGGGTGCAAACTATGGAAATTCCTAATCGCGCAAATGCGTGGTATGAATCACAAACTCCCATTTTTCGCAACTATATCGATGCTTTTGTTGGCGGAATGAATGCCTATGCAAAAGAACACCCAGAGGGGCTTACCGCTGAATTAAAGGTAGCATTGCCCCTCAAGCCGGTAGATGTATTGGCACACGCGCAACGCGTCATCAATTTTACTTTTGTAGTCGATCCAGAGCGCCTTGAAGATATCGCTGAAAATGATACCCCCAAAGGCTCTAATGGTTGGGCGATCGCTCCTTCGCGCTCTGAAAGCGGCAATGCCATGCTATTGGCAAATCCTCACCTTCCTTGGTCGGATTTATATTTATGGTACGAAGCGCAACTGATTGCCCCAGAAATTAACGCTTACGGAGCGACTCTCGTCGGATTTCCTGTATTAACGATCGCCTTTAATGACAATTTGGGATGGACTCATACTGTCAACACTCACGATGGCTGGGATGCCTATGAATTGCCCCTCGCTAACGATGGCTATCGCTTCGATGGCGAAGTCCGAAAATTTGACAGAGAAGAGAAGGTTTTAAAAGTCAAAGAAAAGAATGGAAATTTGCGATCGGAATCTCTAGTCGTGCGGCGTTCTGTTCACGGGCCGATTGTCACAGAAAAACAGGGCAAAGCGATTGCCCTGCGCGTTGTCGGGCTCGATAAACCAGCAGCGCTTCAGCAGTGGTGGGATATGGCACGAGCCAAGAATTTTTCTGAATTTGAAGCCGCTTTAAAGCGCTTGGAAATTCCCATGTTTACCGTCATGTATGCCGATCGTGAGGGGCATATCATGCACTTGTTTAACGGTCAAGTCCCCATACGCAAAAACGGAGATTTTAAATACTGGTCAGGCACGATCGCAGGCAATACGTCAGAGACTTTGTGGAGCAAAAATCATCCCTATGCGGATTTGCCGCGCGTTGTCGATCCGCCCAGCGGTTGGTTGCAAAATACCAACGATCCGCCTTGGACAACGACGTTTCCCAGCGCGATCGCACCCGATAATTATCCGGCCTACATGGCACCGCGCAGCCGGATGGACTTGCGATCGCAGCGATCGGCAAAAATGCTCTTAGAAGATGAAAAAATCTCTTTCGATGAATTGATGCAATACAAACATTCCACTCAGGTAGAACTCGCCGATCGCCTCCTCGATGATTTAATTCCCGTCGCACGGCAAGGCAGTGAAAAAGCGCGCCGCGCGGCGGAAGTTCTCGCCACTTGGGATCGCAAAGTCGATGCTAACAGTCGCGGTGCGGTGCTGTTTGCCTTTTGGAAACAAGCGATGGATGCCGATCGGTTATTCGCTAAACCTTGGAGCGAAGATGCGCCGCTAACGACGCCAGACGGGTTGGCAAATCCTGCGGAGGCGGTGCGGGTGCTGGAAGCGACAGCAACCAAAGTTGAGGTAACTTATGGCGCGTTAGATGTGGCATGGGGCGAAGTCTTCCGATTGCCTGGGGAGGCGAATCTGCCTGCAAATGGAGCGGACGGTGCTTTGGGTGTATTTCGCTCTGTATGGTTCGCTCCTGGGAAGGACGATCGCTTTCAAGCGGTTGCAGGCGATTCTTTTGTGGCTGCGATTGAGTTCTCCAATCCGGTGAAAGCGATGGCGCTAAACAGTTACGGCAACGCCACTCAACCTGGTTCGCCCCACGCCGGCGATCAGTTGCAGCTATTTGCTCGCAAGGAGTTGCGCCCTGTATGGCGATCGCGATCGGAAATTGAAGCTCACCTGAGTTCGCGGCAAAAACTATAGCAGAAGGAAGTTCGGCAACGGATTATGTAACGGATGTAACGGATGTAACGGATGTAATATCAATTCCGGTTGCACCGTCCGTGATTGTTGACTGTTGACTGTTGACTGTTGACTGTTGACTCGGGGTGGAAAAACTGAATGGTTGAGTGTTAACTGTTGACTCGATTTTATGATTACGATGCAACCGGAAACGATATAACGGATGTCAGGAAGAAGGAAGAAGACCTATTTCCGTTTCCCCTTTAGCCATCGCGCAGCAGTCGGCAAGCATACCCACCGACTGCAACGAGGAATAAGCCTAGCGCGGAGATAGCGTATAACAAAGCCATGCCAGCACCGGCACCTGTCCCCAGAATTCCGCCAAAAATAGCTGCTAAAAAACCTCCCGGTTGCATGGCGGGTTCAAAGACGCGATCGGCAAGTGGCCCTGCGATCAATAAACCGATCGCTGACGCCAATTGCACGATAACTGCTCTGGTAGCAAAAACACGTCCCTGTACTTCTGGTGCGACTTTCGCCAGCCAGATTGCCTCGTTGGAACTGCCGAGGATGGGGAAATTGAAAGACGAACAAAATTGAGCGGGAATCCAGATGGAAAGCGCCTGACCGAAAGCAAAGACTATTTTACTCAAGCCCGCGCCTGCCATGCCGAACAGAAAGCCCCGGATTCGGCGCTTGGGGCCGCCCCAAATACTGACGATTGATGCTCCTAAAACGCCACCTGCGCCGGCGGCTGAAAGGATAGTACCGAGGATTCTGGCATTATTGCCGGTGCGTGCCAGAATCATCGGTGAGTAGAGGGCCGCGCCGATGTCGTGAGCGAACCAGAATAGCGAAAAGGACACCAGCAAGGCAAGTAGGCTGGGACGCTGGACGATGTAGCGGAATCCGAAGCTGAGTTCTTGCAACAGGTGGGGGCGAGTCGGCTGGGGATTGGAGGCGATCGCGGGCTGGGGTATTTTGACACATACTAGCGTGGTGATCGCGATTGTAAAAGTTGCCAGGTCGATCGTAAAAATCCCGCTCAACCCAATCGCAGAATAGAGAATCCCCGCCAGCGTCGGAGCAATAATACTCGCGCCGTATTTTGCCAAAAAACTTAAACTGCTCGCGCGGCTGTAATGCTTTTCTGGCATCATTGTGGCGATCGCTGCGGAGTAAGCTAACTGCTGAAGTTGGTCAAAAATTCCGTTAATCGCAGCCGCTACATATATATGCCATATTTGCAGGTTTTGGCTGATATAAAGTAATAGGATAGTGAGCGTTAACAAAGCTGAAACCGCATCACCGATCCCCATCAAAAATTTTCGATTCCAGCGATCGACGAGAATGCCAGCAACCGGAGCAAGCAAGATGCGCGGCAATTGAGTAAAAAACATCAACAAAGCCAAAGCCGTCACTTGACTGGTGGACTCCCAAATCCAAATAGTCAGCGCAAACGCGGACATAGCGCTGCCAATCATCGAAGCAGTTTGTCCGAGCCAGAGTTGAATAAATTTTTGCATTAAAGAAGCGATTGATAGGATTTAAAATTCAGAGAATCGGGGTTTTTAGGCAGGAGAATGACACGCGCATCCAACCGCACACCGCTCTCATTAAAACCAAGGCCATTGCTGGCTCAGTGGAGATAATTCTTCATATTGCTGTCTCGCCTCCTTGCGGTAAAATTTCGCCAAATGCCGCTGTCGCCACATTAGTACGCCCGTAACAAATAGTACAATCGCTGCTAATCCTGCGATCGCGTGTGCCACCCGCAAGTAAATTCCGCCATAGCTGCCAATATGTAGCGGATAAAGCGAGTTGAGAATTCGATTTGCTACCGAAGCTGAATTTACACTGTCAGCCTGCAATATTTTGCCACTGTATTGGTCGAGATAAATGGTGCTAATCCCGTTTGGGTGCGGCTCATTGGGAAATTTTTTCCGTACCTTAAAAATTGCTTCAGGCTTCAAAGGCAGAGAAATAAAAGTGGTTTTAGCTTCCGGCCAAACGGTATTAACTTGGTGTAATATTTCGTCAAGGTTTTGCCTCAAACTGCTAGACTGGGGATGAGAAGTCAAGGCGGGCTGTGGCTTTTCATTCGTTAGCCAATACAGCGTCGATTGAACCGGCGCGTAAAAAATTATCGCTGTCCCTGTAGCGGAGATGAGTATGAGAAAAGCGACCGATACAATGCCAGAAACGTTATGTAAATCAAATACAGTCCGCTGCCAGTGAGCTTTCCAATTAATAGAAAATCCGCGAGCCAAATTGCGCCAACCAGTCCACAATACCAAACCCGTAAAAGTTAGTCCTAGCATTACTAGACCGCAAATACCGACAACAAGATGACCGAATTCTCCTCCCGCTAATTCCGCGTGTAACGTAAAAATAAAACCTGTAAAAGTTTCTTTCCCAAGGCGCCTACCCGTAATTTTTCCGCTGTAAGGATTGACATAAACGCTAACTATTTCCTCACTCTTTGACAGCATTGAAACTTGGCAAACATCCTCCGCTGATCGTGGCAGCAAGATACTAAGAGCTTGATTTTGGGGATAAGCTTTTTCGACAATGTGCAGGACATTTTCCAGCGGTATCCGTTCGGTTTGAGGAATTACTTGCAGGAGTTGGGGATTGAAGAACCGCTCGATTTCGGGGCCGAAAATTAGCAAGCTGCCCGTTAAAGCAATTACTGCTAGAAATATTCCTACCACCAACCCCAAATACAAGTGCAGTTTGAATGCGAGTTTGCGGAACTTCATCTCTAAATTTTTCTCAAAGCCGTTAACTGTTCTCATTAAGGTAAAACCGATAGTCCGACAGGGAATGAATTCCCTGTCTCAAAGCTAAAGTCCTCGCTATGAGGACTGAGAAAAACACTTTTCAACTCATTAGTCCTATGCAAGAGGACTTTAGCTATTAGACAGGGGTGTTAACCCCTGGCGGACTAGCGGGTGGGCGCGAGGACTAGCGGACTAACAGCTTAAATTGACACCAATGGGTTCTTGGAGTGTCCCTACGGGGATATTGAATCTACCTCATAAACCTGCAATCTGCTGTAATTACCAGTTAAGGCGGTAATTAACACTGAGAGTTAAACCTCTGCCTGCATAATTAGCGCTGTCCAATTCAAATCCAGCGGAGTATTGCGAGATCACGGGAAAATATTGATTATTCAATAAATTCTCGACTTTGACTTCTAGCAGCCCAGAGCCAATTTTAACCGCGCTGATGTAATCCAGTGTGAGATAGCTGCTAATCGGGCCGCCATCCGAGCCGTCTTTGAATGCCCGATCGCGATTTCCAGAATATAATAACTGTAACCGATTGTTCCATCCCGGCAAAGTTTCGTTTTGAACATAAGCTGTTAGCTTGAGTGGTGGAATTCGGCTGCTATCGAGGGCGAGGTAACTGTTTTCGTCCTCATATTCGCCTTGAATATAAGTAGCAGTCCCGCCCAGCGACCATGCTTGTCCAGGTTGCCAATCCACAGTTCCTTCTAAGCCGTAAATGCGTTCTGGGGAGCGCTGTAGTTCCAGGCGGCCTGTGTTGCCAACTGGTGTAAAACGGACTCCTAGATCGGAGGTATTGTAAAAAGCGGCAAGCGACATTTGCACGGATTGCCACCCTCCTCGAATGCCAATTTCGTAGCTGTTGACTTTTTGGGGTTGAGTTACTTCTAACGAAGATTCAATTCCGACAAAAGTCTCGGGGGGTTGGCGGAGGATGCGGCCGAAATCTGGAACTGAGAAACCTTGAGAAAAGTTGCCAAATATGTTGAAGTTGTCAGTAATTTTATAGACAGCCCCTGTATTAAATAGGGTGGCGTTAAATTTGCGATCGCCTCCTTCGATCTGGCGCTCATTAAAAGTGGTATAATCATTGACGTTTAACCCGAGGCGTTCGTGACGTATCCCACCACTTAGAATGACGATATCGTCAATATTCCATTCCATTTGACCGAAAAAGCCAAGGCTGTTGAAAGTGTAAGGAGGGACGAAAGGACGCTCGGAGATTTTCCGGTAAACCCGGCCGCCACTTGCGTCAAATCTCTCCGGGTCGTACAGGTCGAAACGCTGTCTGCTATCTTCAGTAACATAGTCAGATCCCCAAGTTAATCGAAGATTTTCGGCACGCGATAAAGGAGTGTTGATCGCAAGCCTTCCTCCTATTTGTTCGGTGTTGGTGCGCGAACGAGTAACGCCGACAAACGGCCCAAAGAAATCGGACGTGCGGTAATCTGAAGGAACACCTACATTGGAATGCGTTCGATAGTAAATTTGACTTTGAAGGCTGCTGCCAAAAAGGTTTTGGTTGGTGTAACTTAAGTTGAGCTGTGTATTCCTATTTCCCGGTGTTTCCCCGGCGATATCCAAATTTCCGGTTCGGATGGCGCGGGCTTTTTGCCGTCCTTCCTGTTCGTCAACACTCAAGTCTGGAATTACATTGGGATCTTGAGTTTCCCGATAGTGATTGACAGTTAGTTGCAGCCGCTGTTGGGTGTCCAAATCTACCCCGACTTTGCCCATCACGTTGAAGAGGGTGCTGCTATCTCCGCCGAGTTCAAAAAAGGGAATGCGATCGCCTTTGGCATCGTAAAAAGCTCCACTTCTGGCGAGCGACACAGTGCCGGTCAGATCGAAATTACCCGTTCGGCCAGAAATTGTCTGCTGAGCGTTAAAGCCTAAAGCATCTCTTGTGTTTGTTAAAGCGCTACTGACGCCCACTTCAGTTACAGCAGTTAGCCTTTCCTCAGTTGGCCGACGAGTAATAATATTAACCACGCCACCTGTAGCCTGAGCGCCGTAGATTGCGGTAGACCCCCGCACTACTTCAATGCGTTCGATCGCACTGGGATCGATGTTTCTAAAATCCCTGACAAAAGATTGAAGATTGGTCGTTTGCGGCACGCCGTCAATCAGAACGGAAACGTTGCGACCCCGCAAAGTTTGACCATAAGTGCTCGTAGTTTGAGTCGGCGGCGCGAAACCGGGAACCTGATTTGCCAGAGCTTCCCCGATATTTCTCGATGCCCCTGTGTCCCGCTGAAGTTCTTCTGAGTCTATCACCGTTATAGAGCGCGGCACGTTTGTCACTCTTTCTGAGGTTCGTGTTGCAGTGACGACAATTTCAACCGGGTCTCTCCCCGCCTGTGGCGTTCCGGGTGGCTGTGTCGGTGTTCCTGGTGGCTGCGCTGTCGGCGGCAAGGGTTCTCCGGGTGTCCCTGGTGGCTGTGCTGTAGGCGGCAAGGGTTCTCCGGGCGTTCCTGGCGGCTGTGCTGTAGGCGGCAAGGGTTCTCCGGGCGTTCCTGGCGGCTGCGCTGTAGGCGGTAAGGGTTCTCCGGGCGTTCCTGGCGGCTGGGCGGTCGGTGGCAAGGGTTCTGCGGGTATCTCTACCTGCTGCCCTGTCGGTGGCAAGGGTTCTCCGGGTGTCCCCGGCCGCTGTGTTGTAGGAGCCGATGCAGGCGGGCGAGCAGTCATCTGCGAGGTGGGTTGTAAGCTGAGAATCAGACCCGCAGCATTAGGAATCACCCGTGCCACTGGTTGACCCCTCTCGCCAATGACTCTGATTCGGATGCTGTTGTTATCTAAAGGAGTAACGGTGACAGAAGCAATTCCGGCAGCCGGTTTGTCTTGACGAAACTCATTTCCCCCCGGTAGTCGCAGTTGAGCGGTGATGGCATCAACTTGTAAAGTTTCGCCAAAGGTGGTGGTGAAGACTTGCAGGGGTCTTCCATCTTCAGTGTCTAGGATAATTTCAATGCCTTCTGATGTGGGGTTGAGGCGAACGCCCGTCACCTGCGCGATGTTGGAAGCGCACGCCGACTGAGCGACTACCGCCGACACGACTCCTGCCAGCCCAAGGCTACTTAATAATTTCTGCGATCTGTTCATTAGTCTTGAATCAACAATTGATAGAACTTCGGATATGTGGTTTGCGTTGCTTGCACAACATGATTTGTGGCAGCGTTGCTGCTCTTGTGGGCAGGAGTGAAACTGACCTGCGGAAGATACGACCTAGTTGTCGGGCGCACATCGATCCGATTCTCCCGTCGCTAGCAGCCTTTGTCTGGCAGGAAGCGTGTGAGGGCGAAAGCCTCTGTCCGGTGGCGCTCTGGACGATCGCCCACGGTGGGCATTTTCCTCGGTTAAAGGAAGTAGTCGCTGGACGCTTAATGAGAAAGTGCCTTAATTAGATAACACAGCACTTACATCTGTCAAGAGTTAACTAATGAAAACTAATTGCATTTTAATATAGGGGGTCAGACCCCTCTACTTAGTTGTGCACCACTTGCCTATTATGGTTGCGGTAAGGGCTAGACAAACTATCGCCTAAAATGCTATGGCAAGAGTTAGAAAAGATTGTCACATAGGAAATGAGAGGAGTCAACAAATTTACTAAACGACTCTTGACAATAAATATCATCTAGCCTACTATGCTTAAAGTCGATAGCCGTAAAGCCCCTGAAGCTGATATCGAAGCTGGCTCGGACTGAAATCGCCCCGGAGCCATTGCCGAACAGCGCGATCGACAAAAAAACGTGAAAACAAGCGCTCATACCCGGATTGAAGACTAAAACGCGCTGATGGGAGACTCGTAACGCCCGACAACTGTTCACAGAAAGTCTATGTGGAAAGAATTTGGCCCAACTGGTTGGCGTACTGCAAACAAGATTTATAGGTAAAAAGAATCGATGAGTGACGCAAGCATTAAGGGACACCAACTCACCGAAAGTTCTACCAATTTAGTAGAACTCCTGCAAAACAGAGCATTACACCAACCAGAGCAGAAATATACTTTTCTGTTAGACGGAAAAACTGAAACCGCCAGTTTGACTTATCGAGAGTTAGATGCGATCGCCCGATCGCACGCCGCGCGACTTCAGACATTGGGGGTAACAGGCGAACGAGCCTTACTGCTTTTCCCGCCTGGATTGGACTATCTCGCAGCCTTTTTTGGATGCTTGTACGCCAAAGTGATCGCGGTTCCCCTCTATCCGCCGAAGCTGAAACGGAATTTAGCGAAAATTAGTGCGATCGCCAAAGACGCAGGAGCAACATTTGCGATCGCTCCCGCACGACACCTGGAAAATTTAGAGCAGCTATGCGAGCAAGCACCGGAACTCAAAGCGATGCGCTGGCTGAGTGCAGAGGTGCTTTCCGATGACGCCCAAAAGTGGCAGCAGCCACCCATCCATCCCGACGAAGTGGCTTATCTTCAGTACACTTCCGGCTCAACCTCCACCCCCAAAGGCGTAATGGTGAGCCACGCCAATGTTTTGTACAACATCGAATACATTCACCGAGGCTTTGACCACGATTCCGAAAGCGTTGCCGTAACGTGGCTTCCCCCCTTTCACGACATGGGGTTAATTGACGGATTGCTCAAACCTTTGTATCTGGGAATTCCCTCTTACTTCATGCCGCCAGCGGCGTTTATTCAGAACCCGATGTGCTGGTTGGAAGCGATTTCGCGCTACAAAGCTACCCACAGCGGCGGGCCAAATTTTGCTTACGATTTGTGTGCTAGCAAAATAAGCAAAATCTTGGATCGCCAAAAAATGCTCGACTTGAGTAGTTGGCGCGTCGCCTATAACGGCGCAGAACCCATCCACAAAGAAACCCTAGAGCGATTTACCCAAGCTTTTGAGCCCTGTGGTTTTCGGGCGGATGCCTTTTGTCCTGCTTACGGAATGGCAGAAACCACGCTAAAAATTGCAACGGTTCGCAGCGGGACAACACCGACTTTCTTACCTGTTGATGCTGGGGCGCTGGAAAATAATCACATTGTAGAAGTTGTCGAAGGCGATCGTGGCGCGAGAACTTTAGTCGGCTGCGGTTTCCCTGAATTTGGCACTAAAGTTGCGATCGTCAATCCCGAATCTCTGACGCAATGCCAGCCGCAGGAAGTCGGAGAAATTTGGGTAGCTGGCGAAACAGTGACGCGAGGCTATTGGAATCGCCCAGAAGAGACAGAAAAAACTTTTCAAGCATATCTTTCAGATACCAGCGAAGGGCCCTTTTTGCGAACTGGAGATTTAGGCTTTTTACGCGACGGAGAACTGTTTATTACAGGGCGACTCAAAGATTTGATTATCATCCGAGGTCGCAATCTTTACCCCCAAGATATAGAAAGAACAGCAGAGCGCAGCCATCCCAGTTTGCGACAGGGCGCGATCGCGGCATTCTCGGTGGAAGTCGCAGGCGAAGAACAGCTCGTTATCGTGCAAGAATTACAATCTCGCAAAGCGCCGGATAATGCTGAGGAAATTATCAGCGCCATCCGCGATCGCATTGCGATCGAATATGAAGTACAAGCCTATGGAGTAGTGCTGATTAAGCCCGGAAGTATTCCGAAAACGACCAGCGGTAAAATTCAACGTCGGGCCGCCTCTGCTGACTTTCTAGCTAACAAATTGGAAGTTGTCGCCAGTAGCGTTTTAGAGATATCTGATTTTGTTGAAATAGAGAATCGCCTCACGCGAGAAAATCTGCTGACAGCCGAGTTAGCCGAACAGCAAGCACAGTTAGAAAGCTATTTGCGACAGCAGGTAGCGAGGGTGCTGAAAGTCAGCATTTCTCAAATCCAGTCGGCACAGGGTTTTAGTAACTTGGGTTTGGATTCATTGGCGGTATTTGAATTTAAAAATCAGATCGAAACCGATTTAAAAATAGCTTTATCAATAGAAGACTTATTCCAGGAATTAAGCCTTGCTCAACTGGCTGCAAAAATTTTAGAAAAATTGGCAGAAGCCCCGAAAATTGCGTCTATTCAGGCAGTTTCTCGCCTACAAAACATCCCCCTGTCTTTTGCTCAAGAGCGCTTATGGTTCTTTGACCAATTGGAACCAGGAAACCCCTTTTATAACCTCTGCGGTGCAGTTCGGATCACAGGACAACTCAATGCAGAAGCACTCAGGCAAAGTATTGAGAAAATTATCGAGCGGCACGAGGTTTTGAGAACTGCGTTTGCCGCTGTGGAAGGGCAACCGATACAGGTTGTCGCTGCTGCGGGCGATTGGACGCTGCCGCTGATAGATTTGAGCGATCGCTCCCCAGACGATCGCGAGGTCGAGGTGCAAAGGCTGTCTGCGTCCTCCGCGCGAGAGCCCTTTGACTTGGGGCAAAGCTCTCTGCTGCGCGCCAAACTGCTGCGCCTCGACGAAACAGAGCACGTCTTACTTCTAACCGTGCATCATATCGTTTTTGATGGTTGGTCCCTGGGCGTATTTCTCCGGGAATTGGCAGAATTTTATCAAGCTTTTTCTAGCAATGATTTACCCTTGCTTTCCCCGCTGCCAATTCAATACGCCGACTTTGCCACATGGCAGCGCCAGCAGTTGCAAGGAGAAATATTAGAGACGCAACTGGGTTACTGGAAGCAGCAGTTAAGTGGCAGCTTGCCGATTCTAAATTTACCAACAGACTTTCCTCGCCCCGCCGTTCAAACGTTCCAGGGTGCGAGACAAACTTGGGAGTTGCCCAAAGATTTGAGCTTGGCGCTGGCCGGGTTGGGCCAGCAAGAAAAAGCCACCCTATTTATGACGTTGCTGGCAGCCTTCAAGACGCTGCTTTATCGCTACACGGGGCAGACAGATATTTTAGTTGGCTCTCCCATCGCCAACCGCAATCGCAGCGAGATAGAAGCATTAATTGGATTTTTTGTCAACACTTTAGTGCTGCGGTCTGACTTAAATGGAAATCCGACTTTTCGAGAGTTGCTAAGGAGCGTGCGAGAAGTGGCATTAGGCGCTTACGCGCATCAAGATGTACCGATTGAGAAGCTTGTAGAGGAGTTGCAGCCAGAGCGAGATTTGAGCTACTCGCCGCTGTTTCAAGTGGGGTTTGCCTTGCAAAACGGCTTGACGCAGACTCTAGAATTGCCAGGGCTGACATTAAATTCCCATGAAATTGATACCGGAACCGCTAATTTCGACTTGATGCTATTTTTGGAAGAAACTGAGCGGGGGTTGACGGCGACGTGGGAGTACAGCACGAACCTGTTCCAACCCAGCACGATCGCGCGGATGCACGGGCATTTTCAGATTTTGCTGGAAGGAATTATCGCCAATGCCGACACGCGCATTTCAGAGTTGCCATTGTTGAGCGATCGCGAACGGCATCAACTCCTAATCGAGTGGAATAATACGCAAGTCGATTATCCAAAAGATTCCACCATTCACCAATTATTTGAAGCGCAGGTCGAGCGAACTCCCGATGCCATTGCAGTCGTATTTGAAGACCAAAAACTCACCTACCGCGAACTGAATAAACGAGCGAATCAAGTCGCGCACTACCTGCAAAAAGTCGGTGTAAAACCAGAAGTTTTGGTGGGAATTTGTACAGAGCGATCGCTCGACACGATTGTGGGATTGCTCGGCATTCTCAAAGCGGGCGCCGCTTATGTGCCGCTCGATCCGGCGAATCCAAGCGAGCGCAATGCTTTCATTCTCCAAGATGCTTCAGTGTCAGTTCTATTGACTCAGGAAAAACTATTAGGAAGTCTCTCAAAATATAGCGGCCAAGTTGTGTGTTTAGATGCCGATTGTCCGGCGATCGCTCAAAATTCCACTGACAATCCTAACAGCCACCCTACGGCGGAAAATCTCGCTTACGTTATTTACACCTCGGGTTCAACGGGTCAACCCAAAGGCGTTTTAGTAACCCATGGCAACGTCGTTCGCCTGTTCGCTGCCACGCAATCTTGGTACAACTTTAGCGAAAGCGACGTGTGGACTCTGTTTCATTCCTACGCTTTCGATTTCTCAGTGTGGGAAATGTGGGGCGCTTTAATTTACGGCGGACGCCTGGTAATTGTGCCTTATTTGGTAGCGCGATCGCCGATCGCATTTTATGAATTACTGTGTCGAGAGCGAGTCACCGTTCTCAACCAAACTCCCTCAGCTTTCCGCCAGCTTATGCAAGCCGAAGAGTCGGTACAAACTGGCAACAATTTAAGCTTGCGCTGGGTCATTTTCGGCGGCGAAGCCTTAGAATTGCCAAGCTTAAAACCCTGGTTCGATCGGCACGGCGATCGGAGTCCGCAATTAGTGAATATGTACGGCATCACGGAAACCACCGTTCACGTCACTTATCGCCCGCTGAGTTTAGCTGATTTAAACGGACTTGGTAGCGTTATTGGGTGTGCCATTCCCGATTTACAGCTTTATATATTAGATAAAAATCGTCAGTTAGTTCCGGTGGGGATTCCCGGGGAAATGTACGTCGGAGGCGCGGGAGTGGCGCGGGGATATCTCAACCGCCCTGACTTAACAGCCGAGCGATTTATTTCTAATCTCTTTAGCGAAAACCCAGAAGCGCGACTGTATAAAACCGGAGATTTAGCGCGTTACTTGCCCAATGGCGATATTGAATATCTGGGACGAATAGATACTCAGGTTAAGGTGCGAGGCTTCCGCATCGAATTGGGAGAAATTGAAGCGCAGCTAAACCGACATCCAGCCGTGCGGGAAAGCGCAGTTTTGCTGCGGGAAGACGCACCGGGAGATAAGCGGTTAGTAGCCTATATAGTGGCTGCGTCAGAACCGACTATCGCCGCACGTGAATTGCGCGCTTTCCTGAAGGAGAATCTGCCGGAATATATGCTGCCTTCGGCTTTTGTGCTGCTAGAGGCGCTGCCGCTGACGCCGAATGGAAAAGTAGACCGCAAAGCGCTGAGAGCGCCCGATACAGAAAATTTCCCATTAAACGTCGCTTTTGCACCTCGCACTCGGGAAGAACAGTTACTCGCTGAAATTTGGAGTCAGGTTCTCGGCCTCAAACAAGTTGGAATTCGCGACAATTTCTTCGAGTTGGGAGGACATTCCCTGCTGGCAACGCAATTGATTGCTAAAGTTCGAGAAGCGTTTCAGGTAGAGTTGCCCCTACGCAGTTTGTTTCAATCTCCGACGGTGGAAAGTTTGGCAGAGGCGATCGCCATCGCTAAAGCGCAGCAGGCGATCGAATCTCGCCCCATTGCCCAACTGCCTGGAATCGTCCCCGATCCTCAAAATCGCTGGGAACCCTTTCCGCTCAATGAAATGCAGCAGGCTTACTGGATCGGGAGAAATAACTTTTTTGAAATGGGGAATGTCGCCATTCACGGCTATGTAGAAATTGAAGGCGACGATATAGATTTAGAGCGGTTTAGCCTCGCGTGGCAGCGATTGGTGGAACGCCACGATATGCTGCGCGCGATCGTCCATCCAGACGGGCAACAGCAAATTTTAGAAACAGTGCCAGCTTATGCAATTCCAGTATTAGATTTGCGCGGACAAAGCCCAGAGGCGGTGAATTCCCAACTCGAAGCAATTCGCGAATCCCTGTCTCACCAAGTGTTGCCGCTCGATCGCTGGCCGCTTTTCGAGATTCGCGCCTCGCTTCTGAGCGATCGCCGCATCCGCTTGCACGTCAGCATTGACGCCTTGTGCATTGACGGTTGGAGCTATCAAATTCTCTTCCGAGATTTGGTGACGTTTTACCGCAATCCCAACGCAGCGATTCCCTACGGGATAGCTCCGCTTCACGCGCCTTTGCAACTGTCATTCCGCGACTACGTTTTAGCGGCGATCGCGCTCCAAGATTCCTCATTTTTCCAGCAATCTTTAGAGTATTGGAAAAATCGCCTCGCCACTCTGCCGCCAGCGCCGGAACTCCCCTTAGCCAAGCATCCGAGTTCCCTGACACAGCCTCGCTTCAAGCGCTGGAGCGCTCAGCTAGAGCCGGAAATGTGGAAAAAACTTAAAGCCAGAGCCGCGCGATCGGCGCTTTCTCCGACAGGCGTTTTGCTGGCTGCTTATGCCGAAGTTCTCAGCCTGTGGAGCAAAAGCCCTCGGTTTACCCTCAACGTGCCGCGCTTCAATCGCCTTGTACTGCACCCGCAAGTCAACGACATTATCGGCGAGTTCGCCTCGTTTACTTTGCTGGAGGTAGACAACTCGCGCCGAGAAAGTTTTGAAGTTCGGGCGAAACGCCTGACTCAGCAGCTTTGGCACGATTTAGAGCACCAGTACGTCAGCGGCGTGCGCGTTTTGCGAGAATTGGCGCAACTGCACCGGATGACATCGGCGGCACCGATGCCAGTGGTATTCACGACTAATCCGCAGAATAACCCCGGACAAAGCGATTCTTCCATACTGGGCGCGATCGCAGAAATCGGAGAGGTTGTTTACGTCGTCGGTCAAACTCCCCAAGTTTGGATAGACAATCAGTACAGCGAAGCTGGCGGCACTCTATTCTTGAACTGGGATGCGGTGGAAGAACTCTTCCCCCAAGGGCTAATCGACGATATGTTTGACGCCTACTGCCGCCTGTTGCAGCGCCTCGCAAGCTCGGAGTCAGCTTGGCAAGAAGAGGCGCAGTTGCAGCAGCAAGCCGTCGCTAAGGGCATCGAAGCACCCATTCCCGATGTATTGCTGCACGAGTTGTTTGCTCAGCAAGTCGCCTTGCGATCGCAGCAAGCAGCCGCGATCGCGCGCGATCGCACCCTCACCTACGAAGAACTATATCTGCGATCGAATCAAGTCGCTCACCGATTGCGGAAGCTGGGAGCTCGCCCTAACCAGTTGGTTGCCGTGGTTATGGAAAAAGGGTGGGAGCAAATCGTCGCTGTGCTGGGCATTCTCGCATCCGGGGCAGCTTATTTGCCCGTAGATGCGGCGCTACCAAAAGAGCGGCTGTGGTATTTGCTGGAAAATGGCGAGGTTGAGATTGTTTTGACGCAATCTCAGTTAAATCAGCGATTGGAATGGCCGGAAAATGTGCGGCGAATTTGTCTCGATACCGACGAATTGGCTGCAGAAAGCAGCGAAGCTTTGGAGTCGGTGCAGGAACCGGAAGATTTAGCCTATGTGATTTACACTTCTGGCTCAACTGGCTTGCCGAAAGGCGTGGCGATCGCGCACCGAGGTGCAGTCAATGCGATCGCTCAGACCAACCAAGTGTTTAATGTGGCCGAGTGCGATCGCGCGATCGCAGTCACCGCACTGCACCACGATATGTCGGTTTACGATATCTTCGGCATCCTAGCAGCCGGAGGAGCGATCGTCCTTCCCGATGCGGCACAACGGCTAGACCCCGCTCACTGGGCCCAATTGATGGTAAAAGAGCGCGTCACCATTTGGAACTCGGTTCCCCCGATGATGGAAATGCTGCTCGATTACGCTGGCGGACGTTCTGAGGTGTTGCCAGAGTGCTTGCGCTGGGCGTTTCTCGGCGGAGACTGGATACCGATAACGCTGCCCCAGAGGTTAAGGGCGATCGTCAAAGAATGTCGCGTTGTCAGCGTCGGCGGGCCAACCGAAACTACCCTTTGGAATATTTGGTATCCGGTAGAAACTGTTGATTCTTCTTGGAACAGCATTCCCTACGGATCGCCGATCGCCAACACCCGCTATTACATTTTGAATCAAAGGCTAGAAGACTGTCCCGTCTGGGTTGCCGGCGAGATGTGCTGTGCCGGAGTGGGACTGACAAAAGGATACTGGCGGAATGAAGAAAAAACTCGCGCCAGCTTCCTCACTCACCCCGTCACCGGCGAACGCTTGTACCGAACGGGAGATTTAGGTCGCTTCCTCCCTGACGGCAACATCGAATTTTTAGGGCGAGAAGACTTCCGCATCAAAATTCGGGGATACCGCATCGAGGCGGGAGAAATTGAAGCCGCTTTGAACCAGCACCCGGCAGTGCGATCGTGTGTAGTAACGGCATTCGGGGAAGATCGCAGTCAGAAACGGTTAATAGCCTATGTGGTTCCCCAACAAAATGCAGCGCCAGAAACTTGCGAATTGCGGCAATTTCTGAGCCAAAAGCTGCCCGAATATATGCTGCCGTCTGCATTTGTCATGCTGGAGGCGCTGCCGCTATCTGCCAATGGAAAAGTAGACCGCAAAGCTCTTCCCGCACCGGATGCCGCCTTCCTTCCGAAAACCTTTGTCGCGCCTAACACCCCGGTTGAAAAAGTTCTCGCAGGCATCTGGGCTGAAATACTCGGAGTGGAAAAAATCGGCATTCACGACAACTTTTTCATTGATTTAGGAGGGCACTCCCTACTAGCAACGCAAATCATCTCAGCCGTGCGCGACACCTTCGGGGTAGATGTCCCCCTGCGCTCTTTCTTCGAGTCGCCTACCGCATCCGAGCAAGCCGCTGCCCTGGTGGAAAATCCCGCGCAGCGAGAGACAGTTGAAAATACCGCTCAATTGCTGCTGAGTCTTGCGGAACTTTCCGATGAAGAAGTAGAGCGAATGCTAGCCGAGAAAACTTCTCTCCCCGATCGGGAATTGGCGATCGCCTCTCCCTCTACTTATTAATTCCAGCAGTCTAGTCAAAATTAACCAGGGTCAAATGAGCTATTTGAAACTATCTGCAAAAAAACGCGCATTGCTGGAAGTGATGCTACGAGAAAAGGGGGTAGAATCCTCAAGCGATCGCAGAATTCCTAGAAGGAAAGAAGGCGACTCGATCCCCTTGTCTTTCGCCCAGCAACGGCTGTGGTTTTTCGACCAGTTCGAGGCGGGAAAATCTTTCTACAATCTCCCAGGCGCTATCCGGCTCAAAGGCAAATTAAATGTCGCCGTGTTGGAGCAAACTTTCAACGAAATCGTCAACCGGCACGAAGCTTTGCGATCGACTTTTACTGAGGTTCAGGGACAGCCCGTTCAAGTCATTGCTCCTCCTGGAACTCGCCTGCGGCTGCCAGTAATAGACCTGCGAGAACTGCCCCAGAGCGATCGAGAGGCAGCCGTAAAGCAGCTATCTGCAAAGGAAGCGCAACAGCCCTTTGACTTGGAGCGAGGCCCCTTGCTGCGGACATCTTTGCTACAGCTTAGCCAAGAAGAATACGTCCTGCTGCTGACAATGCACCACATCGTTTCCGATGGCTGGTCGATCGGAGTGCTGGCGCGGGAACTGGCGACAATTTACGAAGCCTTATCCGCCGGCAACCAACCGCAGCTTCCAGAGCTTCCCGTGCAGTATGCCGACTTTGCGATCTGGCAGCGCAACTGGCTCTGCGGCGAAGTGCTGCAAACTCAGCTTGCGTACTGGAAGCAACAGTTGGAGGGAGCGCCTCCCTTGCTGGAACTGCCTGCCGATCGACCCCGACCTCCAATTCAGACCTCAAACGGCGCCACCCAGTCGCTATTGCTGTCTCAGGAGCTGACAGCCGCCCTCAAAAACCTCAGCCAGCGGGAGGACGTTACCCTTTTTATGACGCTGCTGGCGGCATTTAAAGCGCTGCTTTACCGCTATACAGGGCGGACAGACTTGCTAGTCGGCTCGCCGATCGCCAACCGCAACCGCGCGGAAATTGAAGGGCTCATTGGCGTATTTGTCAATACGCTGGTGTTGCGGACTGACGTTTCCGGCGCTCCTACTTTTCGAGAATTGCTTCAACGCTTGCGCGAGGTGACTTTGGGAGCCTACGCGCACCAAGACTTGCCATTTGAGAAACTGGTTGAGGAACTGCAACCCGAGCGCAGTCTGAGTTATAACCCGGTATTTCAGGTTATGTTCCAGTTGCGGAATAACCCCATGCCGCCCTTGGATCTGCGCGGATTGACTTTAAGTCTGCTCGCGGTCGAAACGAATACGACGCAGTGTGATTTGAGCTTGGATTTAGAAGAAGTGGGGGAAAGGCTGCAAGCCTCAGTGGAATACAGCACGGATTTGTTCGATCGCGCCACCATTACCCGGATGCTCGGACACCTGCAAACCTTGTTGGAAGGTATCGCCGCTAATCCAGAGCAGCGCCTGTCCAGCTTGCCCCTGCTGACAGCAGCCGAAAAGCAGCAACTGCTGCAGAGGAATAATACCAATACGGGTTATTTGCCCAACCAGTGCCCGCAGGATCTGTTTGAAAAACAGGTGGAGCAAACCCCCGACGCCCCGGCGGCAGTCTTTGACAACCAGCAGCTAACCTACCGACAGCTCAACGCCAAGGCAAACCAAATCGCCCATTACTTGCAAAAGCTGGGAGCAAGTCCAGAGGTGCTGGTGGGCGTTTGCGTTGAAAGGGGGGCGGGCACGGGGGCACCGCCCCTACAGGCGATCGCGGCTTTTCTGGGCGTCCTCAAAGCAGGTGCAGCCTACCTGCCCCTAGACCCCGCTTACCCGCCGAAGCGCTTGGCTTATATGCTCGAAGACGCCCGGGCACCACTGCTGCTGACGCAACAACACCTGTTAAACAAGCTCCCCCCGCACTCCTGCACAGTCGTTTGTTTGGACGCAGACTGGGAGCAAGTTGCCCTGGAGAGCGAAGAAAACCCCTCTAACACAGCCACGCCTGAAAACCTCGCTTACGTTACCTACACCTCGGGTTCTACTGGACGCTCGAAAGGGGTGGCAGTCAATCGCAGCAGTCTGGTAAATGCCTATTTAGGCTGGGAAACCGCTTATGGGCTTCGCTCTGGGGTAACATCTCACCTCCAGATGGCCAGCTTCTCATTCGACGTTTTTAGCGGCGACTTGATGCGATCGCTGTGTTCTGGCGGCAAACTGGTGCTGTGCGATCGCGAGAAGCTGCTCGCGCCGCAGGAACTCTACGAACTGATGCGGCAGCAAAAGATCGACTTTGCCGAATTCGTTCCCGCCGTCTTGAGGAACCTGATCCAGTACCTAGAAGAGAGCGGACAGCGGCTCGAATTTATGAAAATCCTCGTCTGCGGCTCAGACAGTTGGTATGGCTCGGAATATGAAAAATTCCGGCAATTTTGCGGCCCTGAAACTCGGTTGATTAACTCCTTTGGCGTTACTGAAGCCACCATCGACAGTTGCTATTTTGAAAGCGCGACAGGAAATTTAGCGGGCGAGCAGTTAGTGCCCATCGGACGGCCCTTTCCCAACACCCAGCTTTACATCTTAGACACTGCCTTGGGGCCCGTGCCGATCGGCGTTCCCGGAGAACTGCACGTCGGCGGTGCAGGCTTGGCGCGGGGCTATCTCAACCGCCCCGAATTAACCGCTGAGAAATTCATTGCCAACCCCTTCTGCGAAGAAATTTCTGCTTTCGGGCATTCAAATCGCCTTTACAAAACTGGGGATTTAGCTCGCTACTTGCCAGACGGCAATATCGAGCTAATTGGTCGCATTGACAATCAGGTGAAAATTCGCGGCTTCCGCATCGAGTTGGCAGAGATTGAGGCGGTGCTGTCCCAGCATCCTGCAGTGCGGGAAAGTGCGGTTTTGGTGTGGGAAGAGGCAAACGCTCGCAAGCGTCTCGTTGCTTACGTCGTCCCCGATGCCCGCGTAGGGGCGGGCACGGGGGCACCGCCCCTACAGTTATCTTCTAGCGAGCTGCGCCAGTTCCTGCAAGAACGCTTGCCAGAGTATATGGTGCCGTCTGCCTTCGTCCTGCAGTCGAAACTGCCTCTAACGCCCAACGGCAAGCTCGATCGGGCTGCGCTGCCAGCGCCCGACTTGACGCGATCCCAATTGGAAGAGACTTTCGCGGCTCCTTGCAGCAGCATCGAGCAGCAGCTAGCCAGTATTTGGATGGAGGTTCTCGGAATCGATCGAGTGGGCATACACGACAACTTTTTCGAGTTGGGCGGAGATTCGATTCTCAGCATTCAGATTGTCGCCAAAGCCAATCGAGCGGGGATGCAACTGACTCCCAAACTGCTATTCCAGCACCAGACGATCGCTCTTCTGGCAGCCGCTGCTGGCACTGTCGAGGTTGTGCGAGCCGAGCAAAAACCGGTGACGGGCGCGGTGCCGCTGACTCCCGTGCAGCAGTGGTTCTTTGAAGAAAATTTTGCCTGCGGGCACCACTGGAATCAAGCCGTGATGTTAGAAGTGCGCCAACCCCTCGAAGCAGTGCTGCTGGAGCGAGCGTTCGCGCAACTTCTGACGCACCACGACGCCCTGCGCCTGCGCTTTGCGCCCGGGGAATCTGGCTGGCAGCAGTTCAATGCCGAACCGGGGGGAGCCGTGCCGTTTGAAAAATTAGATTTATCTAATTTATTGACAAGTGAGCAAAATTGTGCTATATCGTCTAAGACCGATGCAGTACAGGCAAGCTTAAACCTGTCAGAAGGGCCGATCGCGCGCGCTGTTCTGTTCGATCTGGGGGCGCAGCAACCTTCGCGCCTGCTAATAGTTATCCACCACTTAGCTGTCGATGGCGTATCGTGGCGAATTTTGCTGGAAGACTTGCATAATGCCTGCGAGCAGTTGAGCAGGGGTCTTGCAATCTCGCTGCCGCCGAAGACGACATCTTTCAAACAGTGGGCACAGCGGCTGGTTGAATACGCTCAGTCAGAAGCGTTGCACCAAGAATTCGATTACTGGCTGGCACACCTGCAAAAGCCGATTTCTCCCCTGCCAGTAGATTTCGCTGGGGGAAGCAATGCGGTAGCGCAGTCGCGCATCGTGTCGGTGGCGATCGCAGCAGAAGACACTAACGTCTTGCTGCACGAAGTTCCCAAAGTCTACCGAACCCAAATTAACGACGTGCTGCTGGCAGCACTGGCGTGGGCGTTTGCCCAGTGGACCCGAGAGCCATCGCTGCTGGTTGATTTAGACGGGCACGGGCGGGAAGATATCTTCCCAGATGCAGACGTTTCGCGGACTGTGGGTTGGTTTACTTCCGTGTTTCCGGTACTGCTGTCGATCGGCGAGGCTTCCACTCCCGCAGATGGCTTAAAGGCTGTCAAAGAACAGTTGCGCGCCATCCCGAATCGCGGTATGGGTTACGGGTTGCTGCGATATCTCGCTGGCGGCGAAATTTCCCAGAAACTGATCTCGCTCCCTGCAGCCGAGGTGAGTTTCAATTACTTCGGACAGTTCGACCAAGTTCTCCCTGAATCATCTTTATTTGCCCTGTCTGGGGAATCCGTCGGGCAGCCTTTCAGTCCCGAAGGAAACCGCAGCTATTTGATAGAAATTAACGGATTTGTTGCGGGCGGGCAGTTGCGAATGGATTGGACTTACAGCGAGGAAATCCACCGCCGTTCTACGGTGGAGAATTTAGCGCAAAAATTTGCCGAAGCCCTGCGAGCGATCGCCCTGGCTTCCCAGGAACCCGAAGCAGTCGGCTGCACTCCCTCTGACTTTGCAGAATTCAAGTGGAGCCAGTGGACGCAAAACGACCTAGAAGACATTCTTTCAGCAATTGGAAAAGTTTGAAATGGGCAAAAGCAACGTTGAAGATTTTTACCCCCTCTCGCCCATGCAGCAGGGGATGCTCTTTCACACCCTCTACTCTCCCAACTCGGGAGTTTATTTCGAGCAATTAACTTGCACGCTTCGTAAACTGGCGAACGCGCAGGCATTCAAGCAGGCGTGGCAGCACGTGACCGATCGACATCCCATCTTGCGTACTTCCTTCGTCTGGGAAGGCCTCAAAGAACCCGTTCAAGTCGTGTACCGGCAAGTCCAACTGCCTTGGGAAGAGTGCGACTGGCAAGAGCTCGCGCCTGCAGCACAGCAACAGCAGCTAGAAACCTTTCTCAAAAGCGATCGCGATCGGGGTTTCGATATGCGGCAACCGCCGTTGATGCGGATGACTCTCATCAAACTGGCAAAAGATACTTATTATTTCATCTGGAGCCACCACCACCTGCTGCTAGATGGCTGGTCTAACCCCGCCATCCTCACAGAAGTCTTTGATTTTTACCAAGCCTTCCTTAACGGCGAGCAATTATCCTTGCCGCGCCCGCGCCCCTATCGCGACTACATTGTTTGGATACAGCAGCAGAATTTGTCTGAGGCTGAGTCGTTTTGGCGGCAGCGCCTCCAAGGCTTTACCGCACCCACGCCGCTGCCAATTGAGCGGGATTTTGGCTCCGCTGCGGGAGAAGAAAGCGATCGGGAACAGCAAATCCTGCTGTCTGTAGCGACAACAGCAGCGCTGCGATCGTTAGCTCGGCAGCAGCAATTGACGCTGAACACTCTAGTGCAAGGAGCCTGGGGGCTGCTTCTGAGCCGCTACAGCGGCGAGGAAGACATCATTTTTGGAACGGTTGTCTCCGGTCGTCCACCAGACTTGGCGGGAGTAGAATCGATGGTGGGGCTGTTCGTCAACACCCTGCCCGCGCGCGTCAAGATTCGCCCAAAAGACTCGCTGCTGTCTTGGCTCAAGCAGTTGCAGGACCGACAAATAGAGGCGCGGCAGTACGAATACAGCCCCTTGGTAGAGGTGCAGCGGTGGAGCGAAGTGCCGCGCAGGCTGCCTTTGTTTGACACGCTGGTAGTTTTTGAGAACTATCCCTTAGAGGCTTCTTTGCAGAAGCGGGTTCAAAACCTGGAAATAGAAAGCGTTCTTTCTTTTGAAAAGACGAACTATGCTCTAACGCTGACGGTGGTGCCGGGTGAGGAGTTGGCGCTCAAAATTGGTTACAATAGCAACCGCTTTGAAGACGCTGCGATCGCACGGATGCTCGGACACTTGCAAACTTTACTGGAGGGAATGACTGCCAATCCTGAGCAGAAACTGTCAGAATTGCCCCTATTGAGCGCCGCCGAACGCCAGCAATTACTTGTCCAGTGGAACGACACCCAAGCGGATTACCCCAAAAATTCCTCAATTCACGAATTATTTGCAGCGCAAACAGAGCGAACCCCAGATGCAGTGGCTGCAATTTGCGAAAATGAACAATTGACTTACCGCGAATTGAATGCCAAAGCCAACCAAATCGCGCATTACCTGCAATCTCTAGGTGTAAAACCAGAAGTTTTGGTGGGAATTTGCTTAGAGCGATCGCTGGAAATGCTGGTGGCCATTTTGGGCATTTTAAAAGTCGGTGCCGCTTACGTTCCTCTCGATCCTGCTTATCCCCAAGAACGCCGATCCTTCATGCTGGCCGACGCAAAAGTTCCGGTGCTTTTGACTCAAAAAAACCTCCTAGAAACCCTCCCCGAACACAGCGCTAAAGTCGTCTGTATCGACGCCGAATGGAAGGAAATTTCCCGCCAGAGCGATCGTAACCCCGCTGTTAAAGTGGAAGCCGATCGCCTCGCTTACGTCCTCTACACTTCCGGCTCCACAGGCACTCCCAAAGGTGTACTCGGAACCCACCGAGGCACAGTCAATCGCTGTTTTTGGAACCCCTACCCCTTTATCGAAGAAGATATTTGCTGTCAAAAAACGTCCTTAAATTTTGTCGATTCGGTTTGGGAAATCTTTGCTCCTTTGCTGCATGGGTTGCCCACTGTGATTATTCCCGATCGAGCCGTCAAAGATATTAACCAATTCCTTCAAACCTTATCAAAGCAAAATGTAACGCGACTGGTGCTGGTTCCTTCTTTGTTGCGCGCTATCTTAGATTCCTTCCCTGATTTAGACAGGCGTTTGCCTAAATTAAAATATTGGATTTGCAGCGGAGAAACTCTGCCGCTGGAACTTTGCCAGCAATTTCGAGAGCAGATGCCCCAGCGGGTATTAATCAATCTTTATGGCTCTTCTGAAGTAGCTGCGGACGTGACGTGGTACGATGCAACTCACTGTGTCGAGAAAGTTCCCATCGGTCGCCCGATCGCCAACACACAAATTTATCTGCTCGATCGCAATTTGCAACCCGTTCCCATAGGAATTCCCGGCGAGATTTACGTCGGCGGCGATGGATTGGCACAGGGCTACTTAAACCGCCCCGAATTAACCTCGGAGAAATTCATTTCTAACCAGTTTTGGCAAGAAAAATTAGATTTTCTCGGTAATTCTCATCAAAAAGTTTTGTTCAAAACAGGCGATATCGGTTGTTACCTGCCGGATGGTAATATAGAATTTCTAGGCCGTGGCGATTGCCAAGTAAAAATTCGCGGTTTCCGCATCGAACTCGGAGAAATAGAGGCAGCACTTTCTCAACATTCTTCTGTGTCCACCGCTGCTGTTTTGCTTCAGGAAAAAGCACCGGGCAGTCAAGGTCTAGTCGCTTACCTAGTTCCTAACTCAGGGCTCAGAAATCAGCACCCAGAACTTATTTCCGAACTGCGTTCATTCTTGAAGCACAAACTGCCAGATTACATGGTGCCTTCAGCTTTTGTGCTATTAGATGCGCTCCCACTAACGCCCAACGGAAAAATTGACCGCCTCGCCTTATCTCAAAGGTGCGATTACGTTTCTGATGAAACAGCCTTCACTGAGCCACAAACGCCCACAGAGAAAGAAATTGCTGAAATTTGGACTGCTCTTTTAGGGCTAGAAAAAGTAGGAAATAACCAAAACTTTTTTGACCTCGGCGGTCACTCTCTGATGGCAACACAGTTAATATCGCGAGTGCGATCGTGCTTTGGGGTAGAGTTAGCGATGTGCGATTTTTTTGCAGCTCCCACCATTGAGAATTTAGCTGAACTAATCGAGGAAGAAATTCTGGCAAACGCCGATTCTAACCAGATAGATGAATTGCTCGATCTCTTAGAAAATAGTGAGGGAGAGTCAGCACAAACTGTGATGCTGACTGAGTAAAAATCGGGTTGGGAAAAAAGCACAGACAGCCCTTTTCTCCTTAAGGCTTCGGTGGGAATAGGAGACAAAAAAGCCCATTTAACAGGATTGATGCGGGATGAATAAACTAACAGTAAAAGCCAAAGATTCTCAAGAGGTAATGCAGTCATTAAAAGCCTCTGTTACCCCACTTGAAGAAAAGTTAATGGAGCTATTCAGTGCTTCAGAAAAGTCATTTTTGGCAGAAGAAGCAATGGAGGAGCGAATTTCTGCCCTAGTTCAAGACTTTTTGTACGCAAAAACTGCTAGTACAGATATTGACTTAGAGTTAATTATTCAGGAGTTTAGGGAAAACAAAATTCCCACCCTTCCTACAGATGTTGGCAATTATATCGATGATTTGACTCAAACCCTCGTTGCCCATTCCATTCACACATCTTCCCCCCGATATATCGGTCACATGACGAGCGCACTTCCCTATTTTGTGCGCCCGATCGCGAAGCTTTTAACCGCGATGAATCAAAATTTAGTCAAGATGGAAACGGCCAAAGTTTTAAGCCCTTGCGAGCGCCAGACTTTGGCAATGATGCACCGATTAATTTACGATTTTTCTGAGGATTTTTATAACCAGCACATTCAAAAAAGTGACAGCACGCTCGGTATCATGACAACGGGCGGCACCCTGGCTAATATCACAGCTTTGTGGTGCGCTCGCAACGCTTCTTTAGGGCCAAAAAATAACTTTAGTGGCATTGAAAAAGAAGGCTTGTACGCAGCTTTAGAGTTTTACGGCTACAAGGGAATGGTGATAATCGGCTCCAATTTGATGCACTATTCTTTTGAAAAGGCTGCCGGTTTATTAGGCATTGGCGATCGCAATCTCCTAAAAATCCCCACCGATTCCAACCACCGCATGGATTTGGCAGCGCTGCGCCAAACTGTGGCCGAATGTCGCGATCGCAATCTGCACATTCTGGCAATTATCGGTATTGCAGGCAGCACCGATTCGGGAAGTATCGATCCGCTTCCAGAAATAGCGGCGATCGCCCAAGAAGCAAACGCTCACTTTCACGTCGATGCCGCTTGGGGCGGCCCCGTGCTTTTTTCCGAACGTCACCGGCACAAATTCGCAGGCATTGAACTAGCAGATTCCGTCACCATAGATGGACACAAACAAATGTATTTGCCAATGGGAATCGGTCTGGTTTTATTCCGCAATCCCCAAACCGCCAAAGTTATTGAAAAACACGCGCCCTACACGGTGCGAAAAGACTCCATCGATCTAGGCAAGCGCTCTCTCGAAGGCTCTCGACCAGGTGCGAGTTTGTTCTTGCAAGCCGCGTTGAATATCATCGGGCATCAAGGCTATGAGTTTTTGATAGATGCAGGCATCGATAAAACGCAGCACTTCGCCAATTTAATTCGGGAAAATCCAGAATTTGAATTGCTGCTAGAACCAGAAATTAATATTCTTTTATACCGCTACATTCCAGAAACATTCAGGGAAAAAGCAGCCAAAAAACAACTAGCCGAAGCAGACAACCACTTCATTAATCAATTTAACGAGCGCCTTCAGGAGGCCCAGCGGCGAGCCGGTCACACCTTCGTATCGCGAACAACCGTGCAAAACACCTGTTATGGCAAAACCATTCCCATTGTTGCTTTTCGAGTCGTCCTTGCCAACCCCCTTACCACTGAAGCAGATATCAACGTTGTTTTAAACGACCAGCTAAAAATAGCAGCAAAGCTTTCCTTAACTATCACAAACAGCGACCACTGCGAGGAGGTGAATCATGATGTCTACTAATCGTTCAGAACGACTAAAAAACCTCTCGCCCCAGAAGCGAGCGCTCCTCCTCAAAGCATTGGGCAAAGAGGCAGTACAGGCTGAGCAATCTAAGCGTATTCCCAGGCGATCGCAGCAAAATTCTGCTCCCCTTTCTTTTGCCCAGCAACGGCTGTGGTTTCTCGATCGATTGTCTCCCGAAAACCCTGCCTACAACCTTCCTGCTGCTGTGCGGTTGCAAGGGCAATTGAATTTGTCGGCACTCCAACAAACACTCAATGAAATTGTCAGGCGTCACGAAGTTTTACGGACTGCTTTTGCAGAAGTAGACGGGGAACCTGTTCAACTGATTTCTCCTTCCTTGGATTTCGCTTTGTCGGTGGTAAACTTGCAACATTTAGCAGAAACTGAGCAGCAAGCTGAAATTGAGCAGCGTACTCTGGAAGAAGCCCAACGCCCCTTTAACTTAACGCGAGATCCCTTACTGCGGGCCACTCTGTTGCAACTGGGTTCGGCAGAATATGTGTTGCTGCTGACGATACACCACATTATTTCTGATGGTTGGTCTATGGGGGTATTGGTGCGAGAAGTAGCCGCACTTTATGAAGCTTTTTCCACTGACAAACCCTCTGGGCTGCCTGAACTTCCCGTACAGTATGCCGACTTCGCCAGTTGGCAGCGGCAGCATTTCCAGGGAGAGAAATTAGAAAAACAGCTCGCTTATTGGAAACAGCAATTGGGAGGCGGTTTAGCTGTGCTGTCAACAGATAAGCAGCGCTCTCCCGTGCAAACTTTCCGAGGATCGCAGCAATCTTTTGTGATTTCTGCTTCTTTAACTGAAAGGCTGAAAACGCTCGCCCAGCAACAAGATGTCACCCTATTTATGACGTTGTTGGCAGCATTTAAATCCTTGCTCTCCAGCCAAATAAAGCAGGACAACCTCGCTATTGGCTCTCCAATCGCCAATCGCAACCGCATTGAATTAGAGGAACTGATTGGATTTTTTGTCAATACTTTAGTGCTGCGAATTGACACCGCAGGTAATCCAACTTTCCGCGAACTACTCGGTCGAACACGCGAGGTATCTTTAGCAGCTTACGCTCACCCCGATGTCCCTTTTGAAAAGCTCGTGGAGGAATTGCAGCCGGAGCGAAATCTCAGCTATAACCCGCTGTTTCAAGTGTGGTTTGTTCTCCAGAATGCACCCATGCCACCCCTGGAGTTAGCTGGTTTGACCTTGAGCATTGTGGAATTCGATGTCGGTATGTCGAGACACGACTTAAGCCTCACTCTCTGGGAGATTGCAGAAGGGATTCAAGGCTTATTTGAGTACAAAACAGACTTATTTGAGGCTGCGACCATTGCCCGAATGGTGAGAGGTTTTCAAATCCTCCTCAACCAGGTAGTCATCCAGCCAGATATCAAGCTCGACGACTTGGCAGAAATTATTGCCGAAGCAGAAAGGCAGCACCAAATCGAGCAGGAAAAACAAATTCATCTTTCGGGAATTCAAAAATTAAAAATGGCTAAACGCAAAGTTATGAAAAGTTTAAAATGATGGCTCAATCTCTCAGGTTTTTTCGGGAAAACTCGCAAGAATTTCACCAAAGCAAAAGTTATGACAAATACAGAAACAAAGAATCTCAATTCCCAAAAGTTAGGATCAGTTAGGCGCAAAGCCGTCACCCTGTCCTCAGAGGAATTAGTCAAAACCGCCTACCTCCAGCCCGAAAACCTTCTACCTCTAGTTCTTCAGCCAACAGTAGAAAAATTAAATCTCGCAGGTTGGGCACAAAACAATCGCTCATCAATTGAAACACAGTTATGGAAGCACGGAGGAATACTTTTTCGAGGCTTTGAAGTCGGCGGGGTGAATGGTTTCGAGCAGTTTATTCAAACTATTGCTGGCGACTTGTTGGAATATTCTTTTCGCTCAACTCCGCGCAGTCAGGTAAGCGGAAATATCTACACTTCCACCGAGTATCCTGCCGAGCAATTCATCCCCCTGCACAATGAAATGGCTTATTCTCGAAATTGGCCGCTGAAAATCGCTTTTTTCTGCGTCAAGAAAGCCGAACAGGGAGGAGAAACTCCGATTGCTAACAGCCGCAAAGTGTTTGAAAGCCTGGATTCAAAGATTAGAGAAAAGTTTGCCCAAAAAAAGGTTATGTATGTGCGAAATTACGGCGGTGGCGTAGATTTGCCCTGGCAAAATGTCTTCAATACTGATAGCAAAAGAGAGGTAGAAGAGTATTGCAAAAAAGCGGGAATTGAGTTAGAATGGAAAAGTGGCGATCGCTTGAGAACTCGGCAAATATGTCAAGCCGTCGCCCAGCACCCAAAAACTCAGGAAATGGTGTGGTTTAATCAAGCTCACCTCTTCCACATTTCCAATCTCGAACCCGCCGTTCGCAAAGAGCTTTTAACTTCTTTTAAACAGGAAGATTTACCCCGCAATGCTTATTACGGCGATGGCTCGCCCAGTGAAGATTTTATATTAGACGAAATTCGTCGCTGCTACCAGCAAGAAACGATTGTTTTCCCTTGGGAAGAAGGAGATGTCTTGCTGTTAGATAATATGCTAGCCGCGCACGGACGCACGCCATTTTCGGGTTCGCGTCGGGTTGTTGTCGGTATGGCAGAAGCGTTTAGCTGTCAAGATATTTAGGCTTATTAAAGGAACTTTAGAAATGCAAAACGAAACAATCGAAGGGTTTAGACTCTCTCCACAGCAACGGCATCTGTGGGGGTTACAGCAAAATAAAAGCCAACAGACTTATCGCGTTCGAGGTGCAATTTTAATTACCGGAAACCTCGATCGAGAGATTTTTACAAGGGCGCTGCAAAATGTCGTAAATCGGCACGAAATCCTGCGTACTAGCTTTCACTGCTTGCCTGGGATGACACTACCCCTGCAAGCGATCGCCAGCACTGGTGAAGTTCCTATCTTGGAACACAATCTGAAGGGTTTGTCTTCAAAAGAACAAGAAGCTAAAATCGCAGCGCTTTTTCAGCAACTAAGTCTGCTGCCTTTTGATTTTGAGCGCGGCCCACTTTGGCACATCTCTTTAGCCACTCTGGCCCAAAACAAGCACCTATTGCTGGCGAACTTCTCTGCCTTAATTGCAGATAGCGTCACCCTGAAAAATTTCACCCGCGAACTCAGTCTTTCCTACTCAGCCTGTGCGTGCCCAGAAGAACCAGCCGATGAGCCAATGCAATATGCCGATATTGCTGAGTGGCAAAATGAGCTGCTCGAATCAGAAGAAACGGCAATCGGCAAAGAATACTGGCGAAAGCTGAACCTTGAATCTTTGGATTTATTAACGCTTCCTTGGGAAAAGAAGAATTCCGAAACGGAATTTAAGCCGCTAGTAGAAAGGGTGGAAATTCGGGGTGATTTGTTAAACAGCCTGGAAGCGATCGCCCCAAAGCACAAAAGCGATATTTCTGCCTTCCTGCTGACTTGCTGGCAAATTCTCATTTGGAGGCTTACCAGAGAGCAAAACCCGATAATCGGCGTAGCGATAGACGGCAGAAAATATGAAGAATTAGAACACTCTCTGGGGCTGCTGTGCAAATACTTACCCCTACGATGCCCAGTGCAAGACGAGTTAAATTTCTCACAAGTGAGGCAGCAAGTTGAGCTTAATCTCAACGAGATGTACAACTGGCAAGAATATTTTAGCTGGGAAGAAATCCTAGAAAACGAAAAAAGCAGCAGCTTTTGGCCCGTCTGCTTTGACTTCCAAGCAGAGCCTAAGAACTATGGTAATTCAGACGTTTCATTTTCCCTTGTTCGGCAAGATGCCTGCCTAGAGCCATTCAAACTCAAGCTCTCCTGCTTCCGCCTGTGCAATTCCATAAGCGCTGAATTTCAATACGATTCCGCTTTATTTGCTGCGGCAGATATAAAGCGCTTGTCAGAACACTTTCAGGCGCTTTTAGAAAGCACAGTCAAAAATCCAGAAGTCGCTATCAGTCAGGTAGACATACTGAGCGATCGCGATCGGCTGCAACTTCTCATTGACTTTAACCAAACTCAAAAAGATTATCCGAAAAATAAATGCGTTCATCAGCTTTTTGAAGAACAAGCAGAACGCAATCCAGACAGCATTGCCGTCGTCTTTGAAAGTGAACAAATCACCTACCGAGAACTCAACGATCGCGCCAATCAACTCGCCCATCACCTGCAAAACTTGGGAGTTGAGCCAGAGGTCGTTGTTGGCATTTGCGTTGAAAGGGGGGCGGGCACGGGGGCACCGCCCCTACAGGCAATCGTAGGAATGCTGGGCGTACTAAAAGCCGGTGGCGCCTATTTACCCATTGAGCCAACGACCCCAATAGAGCGCAAAGCGCTAATGCTAGAAGACGCTCAGGTGAAGGTTTTGCTCGTACAACAGCGGCTCATCGAAAGCTTGCCGAAAACTCAGGCAAATATTGTTTGCATCGATACAGACATTCCCACTACTTCTGCCTCTTACACCGATCGCGCCTCTTCTGACAATTTAGCTTACCTCATCTATACTTCCGGTTCCACTGGCATCCCCAAAGGAGTCGCGATCGAACACCGGCAACTGCTCAATTACCTGCACAGCATTCAGGAAAAATTAAACCTACCAGCCAAAGCCAGTTTTGCTACCGTTTCCACCTTTGCCGCCGACTTAGGAAACACAGCGATTTTCCCCGCCCTTTGTTTCGGCGGTTGCCTGCATATTATCTCCCAAGAACGCGCCACCGATCCAGAGGCACTGGGTGAATATTTCTGCAGCAATCCCATCGACTGCCTTAAAATAGTTCCCTCTCACCTAGCGGCCCTTTTAAATTCCTCTCAACCTAAGTCAATTTTGCCTGGTAAACGGCTTATTTTAGGAGGTGAATCAGCCAACTGGAGCTTAATTAAAACACTTCGCAATCTTGCTCCCAGTTGCTCAGTATTCAATCACTACGGACCAACAGAAACAACTGTAGGTGTCCTGACTTATCAAGTCGAGTTTGATAAAATAGGGTGCGATTTTGACACAGTTCCACTCGGTCTTCCGATTGCCAACACTCAGATTTATATCTTGGATTCTTACTTGCAGCCGGTGCCGATCGGCGTACCTGGTGAACTGTATATCGGCGGTGATAATTTGGGACGCGGATATCTTAACCGCCCTGAATTAACCGCAGAAAAATTTATTCCCAATCCCTTTGACACGCAAGCAAAGACGCGACTGTACAAAACCGGCGACTTGGCTCGCTATTTGCCAGACGGAAACATCGAATTTATCGGGCGAATTGACGGCCAAGTAAAAATTCGCGGTTTCCGCATTGAATTGGGAGAAATTGAGGCGGTGCTGGGGCAACATCCAGATATCGCTCAGGCTGTAGTTGTGGCGCCAGAAGACGAGATGGCACAAAAGCGCCTCGTGGCTTATTTGATTTCCGAGCAGAAACAAGCACCTACCCACAAGGAAATTCGCAATTTTTTAACGTCAAAATTGCCGGAGTACATGGTGCCTTCTGCTTTTGTGATACTCAAAAGTTTGCCTTTAACTTCTAACGGAAAAGTAGACCGACGAGCGCTGCCCGCACCTGACGAAATGCGACCGGAGTTGACAGGAAACTTTGTCGCGCCTCGCACAAATATCGAGGAAGTTTTAGCCGCTATCTGGGCTGAAGTTCTCAAACTTGAAAAAGTCGGCATTTACGACAACTTTTTTGAATTAGGAGGGCATTCCTTATTAGCAACTCAAGTAATTTCCCGAGTGCGCCAAGCATTTCAGGTCGAGTTGCCTTTGCACCGTTTATTTGAGTCGGCCACTGTCGCCGATTTTGCAGTAGCGATCGCGCAAAAGCAAGTCGAACAAACAGACAGTGAAATGCTAGCTCAAGTTTTAGCAGACCTCGATCAACTGTCAGAAGCACAAATTCAGGAAATTCTCGCCCAACAAGGAGTCAGCAAATGAGTGATTTAATCGAACGCATGGCGGCTCTTTCTCCCCAAAAGCGCGAGTTGCTGTTGCAGCGGCTCAACCATAAAAAAGAAAACGTTTCGCTAGAAAAAATTCAGCCTCAAAGTCGAGAGTCTAACACTTTTCCTCTGTCGTTTGCTCAGCAGCGGTTGTGGTTTTTTGAGCAACTAACTCCAGGCAACTTTACCTATCACATCGTCGCCGGCGTGCGTTTGACGGGAACACTCGATGCGAGATCCCTCGATCGCAGTCTCAACGAACTTGTCAAGCGTCATGAAGTTTTGCGAACGGCTTTTAAGACAATAAACGGGCAACCCGTTCAGGCGATCGCTTCCAATCTGGAATTGAAAATTTTAGAAATAGATTTGCGAGGTCTTCCTGAAACTGAACGAGCTCGCGAAGTTGAACGGTTAATCGCCGCCGAAGCTCAGCAAGCTTTCGATTTGTCACAAGCACCCTTATTGCGTGCCAAATTGCTGCACTTGAGCGATTCCAACTGGGTGCTGCTATTGAGTACGCACCACATCATTTTCGATGCCTGGTCAATGGGAATATTCATCCAGGAACTCGCCACCTTTTATCAAGCCTTTTCCACTGGCAAACCTTCTCCCCTTCCCGAACTGTCGGTACAGTACGCAGACTTTGCAAGTTGGCAGCGCCAGTGGTTGCAGGGAGAAGTTTTAGAGACGCAGCTTGCTTACTGGAAAAAACAGCTTGGAGGCAATCTCCCGGTACTAAATTTGCCAACCGATCGCCCCCGCTCGGCAGTACAAACCTTCCGAGGTGCGGTGCATAAATTCACCATTCCCAAGGCGATCGCAGAGGAAATCGCCCAATTAAGCCAGCGGGAAAAAGCTACTTTATTTATGACCCTACTGGCAGCCTTTAAAACATTGCTCTATCGCTACACCGGGCAAGAAGATATTTTAGTCGGCTCCCCCATTGCTAACCGCAACCGACGCGAAATCGAGGAAGTTATTGGCTTATTTGCTAACACCTTAGTTTTCCGCACCAATCTGTCGAGCAACCCGACTTTTAAAGAGTTACTGGCGATCGTGCGAGAAGTAGCTCTCGGCGCGTACAACCACCAGGATTTGCCCTTCGAGAAACTGGTAGAAATCCTACAACCCGAACGAGATTTAAGTCATAATCCCCTATTTCAGGTGTTGTTTTCTCTGCGAAATGTTCCGACGTCGCAGATTAAATTGCCAGGAGTGACGTTGAGCAGTTTGGAAATAGAACGGAAAACGGCGAGATTTGATTTAGCGCTTGACCTGGAGGAAGGATTAGAGGGTATTAATGGAACGCTTGAGTATAGCCAAGATTTGTTTGACGCTAGCACTGCACGACGGATAGCCGGACATTTTTTAACCTTACTAGAAAGTATAGCTGCCAATCCCGAACAGCGCATTTCAAATTTGCCAATATTGACGAAACCTGAACAGCAGCAACTGCTGTTCGAGTGGAACAATACTCAATCGAGTTTTCCGCAAGATAAGTGCATACATGAACTATTTGAAGCGCAGGCAGAGCGGACGCCGGATGCGATCGCTGTCGTCTTTGAAAATGAATATCTGACTTACCGGGAACTGAACAAAAAAGCAAATTACCTCGCAAGTTACTTGCAAAAAATTGGTATCAGCCCAGAATTTTTGGTGGGAATTTATGTCGATCGTTCCCTAGAAATGATGGTAGGGCTTCTCGGCATTCTCAAAGCCGGTGGCGCTTATGTTCCCCTCGATCCAGCGTATCCACCAGAGCGCCTTGCATTCATGCTGGAAGACGCGAAAATTTCAGTGTTACTCACTCAGCAAAAGCTATTAAAAACCCTGCCCAAACATAGCGCCTCCATCGTGTGTCTGGATGCAGATTGGGAAGGCATATCGAGCTGCGACGAGCCAGTCGTGGGTTTACAAAATTCCTCCAATTTAGCCTATGTCATCTATACTTCAGGCTCAACAGGTAAACCCAAAGGAGTGCAAATTTCCCACGCCTCTGTCGTTAACTTCTTGAGTTCTATGCGCCAACAACTCGCGATCGCAGACCGAGATGTTTGGCTAGCAGTAACATCCTTATCTTTTGACATTGCAGCGCTGGAACTGTTCCTGCCTATTACAACAGGTTCTCGCGTTGTTGTAGCCAGCCGAGAAGTGGCATCTAACGGGGAAAAGCTTTTAGAAACATTAACAAATTCTGGCGCGACAGTCATGCAAGCTACTCCAGCCAGTTGGAAAATGCTTTTAGCAGCAGGATGGCAGGGAAACAATCAATTAAAAATACTGTGCGGGGGAGAAGCTTTACCCCGACACCTCGCCAATCAGTTGCTTCTGCACTGCGCTTCTGTGTGGAATTTATACGGCCCTACAGAAACCACTATCTGGTCTACTCTCTATCAGGTCGATCGCAAAGATGAATCAGTTTCCATCGGTCGCCCGATTGCTAACACTCAAATTTTCATATTAGACCGCTATTTAATGCCGGTTCCCGTTGGCGTATTTGGCGAACTGCACATCGGCGGTGCCGGCTTATCTAGAGGCTACCTAAACCGACCGGAACTGACCGCAGAGAAGTTTATTCCTAACCCCTTTGCAGAAGACCCAATTCATGCTTCATTCATCCTTCATCCTTCCTCGTTTATTTTTTCAGAACGCCTCTATAAAACCGGGGACTTGGCTCGCTATCTCCCAGATGGAAACATTGAATTTATGGGGCGCAGCGACCACCAGGTGAAAGTTCGCGGATTTCGCATCGAATTAGGCGAAATTGAAGCGGTACTCAGCCAATACCCAGCCGTGCGAGAAGCGATCGCACTGGTTCGAGAGGACAATCCGGGCGACAAGCGTTTAGTAGCTTATATCGTTGCTAACTCAGAACTCCGGGGCGGACGCGGGGACACCGATCCTGCGCATTCAGAATTTATTAATCACTTGCGCGTCTTTCTCAAACAAAAACTGCCGCAGTACATGATGCCGTCAGCGTTTGTGCTGCTGGAAGCAATGCCTTTAACGCCTAACGGAAAAATCGATCGGCGATCGCTAAGAGCACCTGACACAAACACAGCGGAATTCGAGAGCAATTTTACCCAGCCTCGAACTCCCGACGAGCAATTAATAGCAGAAATTTGGGCGAAAGTTCTCGGTTTAGAGCGAGTGGGAATTCACGATAACTTCTTTGAATTGGGAGGTCATTCATTGCTGGCTACTCAGGCGATTTCTCGCCTGCGAGAAGCTTTTCAAATTGAAGTACCCTTGCGCTCTCTTTTTGAATCGCCTACCGTCGCAACTGTCACCGAAAGCCTCTTGCAATATCGCGCCGAGCAAAAACTGAAAGCACCCCCCATCAAGCGGGCGTCAAGGCAGGGAGAATTGCCCCTTTCTTTTGCACAACAACGACTGTGGTTTCTCGACCAATTGCAGCCGGGGAATCCTGCCTATAATATCCCAGCAGCCGTGCGCTTGAAGGGGGCGCTCAATGTAGCGGTTCTAGAGCAAACTTTTCAGGAGATTATCAAGCGACACGAAGCATTGCGGACAACTTTTAATTCCGTGGAAGGACGACCCGCTCAGGTTATTATTTCATCTTTTAAATTCACATTGCCGATCGTAAACTTAAGAGAGTTATCGCAAGCTGAACGAGAAGCCGAGGCAATGCGACTCGCCGCTGAAGAAGCGCGACAGCCTTTTGACCTAACAAAATGGCCGTTACTGCGCGTCACATTGTTACATCTTGACGAGACAGAATACCTGCTGTTACTAACAGTACACCACATCGTAGCCGATGGCTGGTCGATGGGGGTACTCGTGCGGGAAGTGGCGGCGCTTTATGAAGCTTTCGGCAGTGGCAAACCTTCTCCCCTACCCGAACTTTCTGTACAGTACGCAGACTATGCTGTTTGGCAAACAAATTGGCTGCAAGGCGAAGTTCTCGAAGCAAAACTCGCTGACTGGAAGCAGCAGTTGGGTCAAATTTTGCCCCCGTTGCAATTGCCAGCCAAACAACCGCGTTCTGCTGTTTCTAGCAATCAAGCTGAGATTCAAGAATTCCAGCTTGATTGGCAAGTTTCAGAAGCGCTAAATGCACTCAGTCGGCAACAAAATGTCACCTTATTTATGACCTTGTTGGCAGCACTTCAAACGCTGCTTTATCGCTACACAAATCAAGAAGATATTGTAGTCGGTACTGACCTGGCAAACCGCACACAAGTTGAGACAGAAGCTTTAATTGGTTTCTTTGTCAATATCCTCGTCTTGCGAACCGATATGCGGGGCAATCCTACATTCCGCCAACTGCTCGATCGCGTGCGCGAGGTGACATTAAAAGCTTACACTCACCAAGATTTGCCCTTCGACAAACTGGTAGAAGAACTGGGTCCCGATCGCACCTTGAGTCAGACACCGCTATTTCAAGTTTTATTCGTCATGCAAAATGCGCCTATGCCGGCTTTAGAAATGGCGGGTTTAACTTTAATGCCGGTTGCAATTGATAGCGGTACGGCTAAATTTGATTTGGCGCTATTTGTCTCGGAAACAGAGACAGGAATTGTCGGCAGTTGGAAGTATAATTCTGACCTATTTGACAGAGAGACAATCGGTCAAATGTCAAATCGCTTTGAAACCCTCCTCGGCAGCATTGTGGCGCAGCCTGACAGTCGTTTGAACACTTTAGAAATTCTAACTGAAGCCCAGAAGCAGAAACAAGCCATGCAAGAATTAAAGCGTGAAAAAAGCAATTTTAGTAAGTTCAAAAGCGTCAAGCCGAAGCCAGTGGCATTGCCGCAAGGCGAATTGATAAAAACCGAGTACCTGCACCCCGACGAACTCTTTCCTTTAGTCGCCAAACCCGCAGTAGCCGATGTCGATCTCGCAGAGTGGGCGAAAAATAACCGCGAATTTATAGAGGCCAAATTGCTACAGCATGGAGGGATTCTTTTTCGAGGGTTCATCGGCCATGTGGTTGCCGCATTCGAGCAGTTTGCACTCTCAATTTGTTCGGAATTATTTGGCGAGTACGGGGATTTGCCACGCGAAGGAGTTAGCGGAAAAGTTTACGGTTCAACTCCTTACCCAGCAGATAAAGCTATCTTATTTCACAGCGAGAGTTCGCACCTGCACCGCTGGCCGATGAAAATCTGGTTTTTCTGCGTTCAGCCAGCGCAACAAGGCGGAGAAACGCCGATTGTTGACTGCCGTAAAATTTACCAGTTGTTAGACCCGAAACTCAGAGAAAAATTTGCCCAAAAGCAAATTATGTACGTTCGTAACTACACAGACGGACTGGATGTAAGCTGGAAAGATTTTTTCCAAACAGAAGACAAATCCGTGGTTGAGGAATACTGCCGGCAAGCCGGGATGGAATTTGAGTGGAAAGCAGGAAATAATTTGAGAACCCGCAAAATTTGCCCCGCAATTGCCAAGCACCCAAAAACAAAAGAGATGGTATTTTTCAATCAACTTCCCTTGCACCACATTTCTTGCTTAGATGCGGCAACCCGCGCTTCCTTGCTCTCTGTTTTTGGAGAAGAGAACCTCCCCCGCAATGTCTATTACGGTGACGGCACTCCTATTGAAGACTCGGTAATGGCACAAATTCAGGCAGTGTACGCGCAAGCTGCTGTTAGTTTTCCCTGGCAAGCAGGAGACATCTTAATGCTAGATAATATGCTTGCCGCTCACAGTCGCAATCCATTTATCGGTTCGCGAAAAATTGTTGTAGCAATGGGCGAAATGATCGGTGAAGCAGAGATTTAAAAGCTGACTTTTCTTCCGCCAAATTCGGCTTGAGGCGGATGTGCTACGAAGTTATAATTGCCAGTAGTAGCCACTTCAACGCCTTTTCCAGAGTCTGTTTTAACTGAGATGTTGCACCCTTCTCAATTACTTGTTTAGGAACAGGCAAGATGCCTGTTCCACAAGAGATAAATTTTATTGTGAAACAGGCATCTTGCCTGTTCTTGACAAGGGTGCAAGATGTGATGTGATTTTTAACCGACTTGAGCTATTAGCCAGGGACTTAAATCCCTGGCGAACCTAAAACATAAAGCAATATAACCAATGCAAACAATTAATGGATTCCGGCTTTCTCCTCAACAAAAATATCTGTGGCTGTTGCAACAAGATAGTCCCGCTTATCGCGCTCAATGTGCAATTTTGGTCGAGGGCAATCTCCAAGCAAATGTCTTAAAAGAAGCGCTGCAAAAAGTTAGCGATCGCCACGAAATTATCCGCACAAGCTTTCACCGAAAGGCAGGGCTAAAAATTCCTATACAAGTTATCTCCGAACATAGCTCTGTTTCATGGAACTGGGTTAACTTGAGTGAAGTGACTCCCCAGGAACAAGAAGCCAAACTTGAAGATATTTTTCAGCAAGAAAAGAGCGCTTTATTCAACTTTGGTCGCAATCCTGTTTGGCGCTTGTCTTTAATTACACTTTCATCTGAGAGGCATATTTTGCTGGTCAGTTTGCCCGCACTGTGCGCCGATAGTCGCACACTAAAAAATCTGGTTCAAGAAATCAGCCAGTGCTATGCCACCTGCCTTCACGGCGAAGAAATTACCGAGGAAGTTGTGCAATACATTCAATTTTCCGAATGGCAAAATGAATTGCTCGAAGATGAGGAAGCGGCGGAGGGCAAAGAATACTGGACTGGGCATAATTTTTCAGCGCTAGCGAGTTTAACGTTGCCGTTTGAAAAGAGATTCATTAAGGCGCCAGCTCAATTTACTCCCCAAACTTTTGAGGTCAAATTAGAGTTAGCTTTGCTGGAAAAAGTGGAAGCGATCGCCCGCCAGTATAACACCTCACTTTCTACATTCTTGCTCGCTTGCTGGAAAATTTTGCTCTGGCGGCTGATTGGCCAATCACAGATCGCTGTTGGCGTGGCATTCGATGGTCGAAAATACGAAGAACTAGAGCCAGCGCTTGGGCTGTTTGCCAAATTTTTACCGCTGTTGAGCCAACTAACAGAAAACTTTTCTTTCGCGGAAACCTTGCAGCAAATTCAGCATGAAGAATGCGAGGCATACAAGTATCAAGAATATTTCTCCCACGAATATCTAGGCAACTCTTCCGGCTTTCCATTTTGTTTCGAGTTTGAGGAACACCTCGAAAAGCATTCGGCTAGTGGCGTATGTTTTTCGATTTACAAGCAGTATGCGTGCTGCGATCGCTTCAAAGTTAAACTCTCTTGCCACCGCCAAAATGACTCGCTCGCCGCTGAGTTTCACTACGATCCTATCTTCCTTGCAGACAACAGTATCCGGTGCTTGGCAGAGCAATTTTGCGCCTTAGTGCAAAGTGTAGCCAGCAACCCACAAACCGCAATCGGCAAGCTCGAAATGCTGAGCGATCGCGCCCGAAATCAATTATTAGTAGAATTCAACAGCACCAAAGCAGATTACCAGCTCGATAAGTGCGTTCACCAGCTATTTGAAGAACAAGCAGAGCGATCGCCCAACCGTATAGCTGCTGTTTGTGAAAATCAGCAAATTACCTACAGCGAACTCAACGCCCGCGCTAACCAAATCGCCCATTACTTGCAACAATTAGGTGTCAAGCCAGAGGTGATTGTCGGCCTTTGCGTCGAAAGGAGGGCGGGCACGGGGGCACCGCCCCTACAGGCGATCGCTGGAATTCTAGGCATCCTCAAAGCAGGTGGCGCGTACCTACCGCTCGACCCAGCCATGCCCAAAGAGCGCCTAGCATTGATGCTGGAAAATGCTCAGACTCCAGTGCTGTTAACGCAACAGCATCTCATCAAAAATTTGCCTGAAACTCAGGCACATATCGTCTGCTTAGATACAGACATTCCCTCTTTTTCTCCTACTACTTTCGTCTCTGCTTCTGGTGAAAATTTAGCTTACATTATCTATACCTCCGGTTCCACCGGCACCCCCAAAGGAGTCGCCATTGAGCACCGACAACTGCTCAATTACCTGCACGGAATTCAGGAAAAATTAAACTTGCCATCCGGTGCAAATTATGCCACCGTTTCTACCTTCGCCGCCGACTTGGGAAACACCGTTATTTTCCCCGCTTTGTGTTCGGGTGGATGCCTGCACATCATCTCTCAAGAACGCGCAACCGATTCAGAAGCAATCGCGGCTTATTTTCAGCAACATTCTATCGATTGTCTGAAAATTGTTCCATCTCACTTAAAAGCTTTGTTGAGTGCTTCTAACCCCGCGCATATCTTGCCGAAAAAGCGATTAATTCTCGGCGGTGAGCCTTTGATGTGGAATTTAATTGAAACAATTCAGAAATACAATCCCGACTGCTCAATCTTCAACCATTACGGGCCGACAGAAACAACTGTAGGCGTCCTGACTTATCAGGTAAAAATGCAGGGCGATCGCATTTCCCAGACAGTTCCTTTAGGTCGCCCGCTACCCAACACGCAGATTTATTTGCTCGATTCGCACTTGCAGCCGGTTCCTGTAGGGGTAGCGGGTGAAGTATATATTGCTGGTGCGGGATTGGCTCGTGGCTATCTAAACCAACCAGAACTCACGGCCGAAAAATTCATTTGCAATTCCTTGACTCAGGAACCGGAAACTCGACTTTACAAAACTGGCGACTTAGCTCGCTATTTGCCAGACGGAAACATAGAATTTATCGGTCGCGTCGATCGCCAAGTAAAGCTGCGAGGTTTCCGCATTGAATTAGGGGAAGTTGAGGCGGCTCTGTCTCATCATCCCTCTGTACGCGAGGCAGCCGTTTTACTTCAGGAAAATGAACCGGGAAATGAGCGTTTAGTCGCCTATATCGTTTCTCACTCAAAACTCAGCGTTCAGGACTCACAACTGATTGAAAGCCTGCGTTCATTCCTCAAAGAAAAGCTGCCCGAATACATGATACCTTCTGCTTTTGTGGTTCTGAAAGCGCTGCCACTGACTCCCAATGGCAAAATAGACCGTCAAGCGCTTCCTGCACCGTCCATAGCAGCCAATTTTACAGATACCTTTGTAGGCCCTCGCACTCCCGGTGAGGAGATTCTTGCCGGAATTTGGAGCCAGCTTCTCAACCTTCAAAAGGTAGGAATTCACGACAATTTCTTTGACTTGGGGGGGCACTCATTACTGATTACTCAGTTGTTAGCCAAAGTGCGAGAATCTTTCCAGGTGGAATTGCCTTTGCGCGTTTTGTTTGAAGCTCCTACTGTAGCTGGTTTAGCTGAAAAAATCGAAATGCAACAAGGGGGCAACACAGCGGGCGATCGCACTGCAAGTTTCGATATTAACGCTGAAGTTGTTTTAGATCCGGCAATTCGCCCTGCAAGTCCATTGAGCGAGCCAAAAACTGAACCAGCTTGCATTCTCTTAACAGGGGCGACGGGCTTTTTGGGAGCCTTTTTACTCCGCGATCTCTTACAACAAACTCAAGCAGAAATTTATTGCCTAGTCCGTTCGGCAGATGCAGAATCAGCCAAACAACGGATTCAAAGCAGCCTCGAATCCTATTTAATTTGGGATGAAAGCAGCAGCGATCGCATTATCCCAATTGCTGGAGATTTGTCTCAACCACTTTTGGGGCTTTCCGAGGAGCAGTTCCGAGTTTTAGCCAGTAAAATTGATGTCATTTACCACAATGGCGCGTTTGTCAAGTTTACTTATCCCTACTCGGTTCTCAAACCCGCTAACGTTTTGGGGACGCAGGAAGTTCTGAGATTGGCGAGTCAAAGTAAGCTAAAACCCGTCCATTTAATTTCTACGATTTCTGTTTTCTCGGCAATGGGAGAATCTGGGATTAAGCTCGTGCGAGAGGAGGATGAACTCACTCCGGGAGAGGGTCTAAAAGGCGCTTACACTCAGACGAAGTGGGTGGCAGAAAAGTTAGTAGAGGTCGCGCGCGATCGCGGGATTCCTGTTAGCATTTACAGGCCAGGTCGCATTTCTGGGGACAGCCAAACAGGGGCCTGCAATCCCAGCGACTTGCTGTACAGGTTAATCGCTGGTTGCGTGCAACTTGGATGTGCGCCCGATGACGATAAGCTGATGAATGTAGCGCCTGTTGACTATGTGAGCAGAGCGATAGTTCATCTTTCGAGCCAAAAAGAATTGCTCGGAAAGACTTTTCATTTAGTCAACACTCAGTCCTTTCAAATGAGTGAATTGCTTGGCTGGATTGGCTCAATGGGTTATCCAATCAAACGAGTTTCTTCTGAGACTTGGCAAGCAGAAATAATCAATCGCGCTGGATCTTCTCCAGAAAATGCGTTGTATCCGCTTGTCGGTCTTTTCTCCGAAAAAGTTTCGGAAGCAGAAATGCCTAAATCTGCGACGCTGAAATTCGATTGCCAGAATGCGTTGAAGGGGCTTTCTGGAACAAATATTATCTGCCCGCAAGCGGATGCGAGTTTGTTTCGGACTTATTTTTCTTATCTCGTCGATCGCCAGTTAATAGAGGCTCCCAAACATCTGGTCTAAAAATGTAGAGGCGCGAGCGATCGCGTTTCTACCTTGCTCAATTTGAGGAGAATTTTAAATCAAGCATCACTTAGACTTGCGGAAGTCCTGATTAGTTTATTCAAGAAGAGGCAAAAGATTTTTATGTTAGGAAGTAGTAATGCGATCGCGATCGCAGGCAGAGCTACCGCAGAAGGAACGCGGCGTTACATGGAACGGCACAACAAAAATTGTGCAGCCGATCACTTCCGAGAAAGTGGTTCGCTCGTTGCCAGCTCGATTGGAATTGGCACTTACCTTGGCGAACCAGATGAGTATACTGACACTCTTGTGGCGGATGCTGTAGTTGAATCGGTTCGGCGGGGTGCCAACGTAATTGACTCAGCAATCAACTACCGCTACCAGTACGGAGAGCGGAGTGTCGGAAAGGCTATCCGGCGTCTCCTGGAATCGGGAAAAGCCTCAAGAGATGAACTAATTATCTGTACGAAAGGCGGCGTTGTTCCGCATCCAACTCCAAACCATGTAGAGTGGTTTTATCAGCAGTACGTCGAGCCAAACAACTCTACTGTCAGCATGGCAGATTTGGCTGCGGAGCGTTACTGCATCCACCCAGAATACATTCAAGATCAGCTTAATTGGAGCCTCGCCAACCTCGGCATTGAGACAATCGATGTCTACTATCTTCACAATCCCGAAAAGCTACTTTCTCAAGTTGAACCCGATACTTTTTACAATCGGTTGCGAGAGGTTTTTGAGGTACTTGAAGGTGCAGTTTTAGCTGGAAAAATTGCCAATTACGGTCTGGCAACTTGGAATGCTTTTCGCGTACCTCCAACTCAAAGGGATCATATTGATCTGGCGCGTGCGAAATTTCTTGCTCGGGAAGTAGCTGGGAACAAAGAGGATCGGTTTCGGTTTATCCAGCTTCCTTTGAATATGGGGATGCCGGAAGCGGTGCTAAGCCCAACTCAAACAATCAAAGGAGAACAAGTCTCAGTATTGGAAGCTGCCGATCGCTTAGGCATTTCCGCGATCGCCAGTAGGTCGATCTGTGAAGCGCAGGTTATTGGTCAGATCCCAGAAAAGATTGCTTCTGCCTTTGGCGATCGCTTGCGGACAGACTGCCAGCGGGCGCTCCAATATACCCGCAGCGCCCCTGGCCTCTTGAGTGCCCTTGTAGGGATGAAAGCGCCAAAACATATAGAAGAGAACTTAGCCCTCGCTGCTGTCCCGCAGCTTGGGAGAGCAAGCTTTAAGGAACTTACTGATTCAATTGTTCAAGTGTTAAACGGAAATTGAAGTTCTCCTGGCCGGAGAACGGCTGAACTTAAAATCTTGAATGGCGTTACCCAACCTTACCCCTCTTCTGTCACTCTCCGAGTATTAAAATAAAAGTGTGAAAAGATAAAAACGCTACAAATGAGGCAGAGCAATGGATGTAGGGTTACAAGTTCTCAAACATTTGGCGAGAGACGCATAATCAACAACGAGAGTGATAGAGGACTATTGTGCACAGTATAAAGACATATTTAAAGAAGTAAGAAATTATGAAAGTTGTAAATATTTACATTTAGGAATAATTGCACCCCTAGAAAGAAAACCCTTACCCTCAATAGGTAAAGTAGTAGCAATAAAATCTGCACATTGGTTGCATCATTTTATTACCAAATCACCTGGGTCGGTAATTGAAATGAAGCCAAAAAGATTAATAAAAATTCTCAAATAATTAAAGGGCAAGAAAATTACCCTAGTAATTAATGAAACAGGAGATAAATAAAAAAAAGGGGGGAAAACTGACTATGTAGCTACACAATATCTGGGAAGTGTAGGAAAAGTAGATAATGGAATAGTTTCAGTTAATGTTTATGGTTCTTCCGTACTTAGTGTGCTAAAATTGGATATTATTGTAACATTTTAGCCCATTAAGTACGGAAGAACCCGGATTACTGACTAATTCAATTATTGATAAATTCACTTTCACAGATAATCGAGTCTCGGTTCTCCAAATCTTCTTGATTCCAGACCGCGTTTAATGCTGCGGAACTTAAGGAAGTTGACATCGTATTTAAGGTTGTGTTGTAGTATTCGGCACCATTATTAAGTTCTACCTGTGGCGCTTCCTTGAAGTATGAATTAATATCAGGCGTGCACCGCTGGGCCTGGTAGTATAAATAAGCTTCAGCATTAATGCACATTACATGGTAAAAATCTCTATTTGCTGCGGTAACATCTCCAAGTTTATACAGCGCTAAACCCCGGTTGAGATAAGCTTTAACATAGTTCGGATCGAGTTTTACTGCTTTGTCAAAGTCTTCAATTGCAAGCTGCATTTGTTTTAATTTATAGCGAACACAACCTCTGTTATAATAGGCATAAACATTTTGTGGATCGATGCCGAGTGCAGTGTTGTAATCGGCGATCGCCTGCGTATTGTCTCCTAATTGGTGGTAACAGAGACCTCGATTTATGTAAGCTTTGATATATTTAGGGTTCAACCGCAGCGTTTCGTTAAAATTTTCCGTTGCTGCCTCTTTTTCTCCCAAAAGGTAGTAAGCGCGCCCCCGGTTGTAATAGGTTTTATAATTGTGGGAATTGAGAGATAGAGCTCGATTGTAGTCTTCTATTGCTTCTTCGTAATTTCCTAAATTAGCAAGTACAAGTCCCCGGTTGTTGTAGATAGCGTGGCTGTTAGGCTTATTTGCTAAAGCGCAGTTTAGATCATCAATGGCTTTTTCGTGTTCTCCGAGATGACGCCAAGCATTGCCTCGATTCAAGTAAGCCTCGAAGAAATTAGGATTGATATCTAGGGCTTGGCTGAGGTCTGCGAGCGCTTTTTGGTAGTCTTTCATGTAATAGTAAACCAAGCCGCGATTGTTATAGGCTTTGGCATCGGCGGGATTGACTTGCAGTATCTGATCGAAGTCCTCAAGTGCCGCTTCATAGTTTCCTTTCTTGGCGCTGTGCAAACCGCGCTTGTAAAATTGTTTGAGGTTCATAGGTCAACTTTCAGGATTGCTTGATGCTGGGGGTTGATTCCTGTGCAGTCAGTTTTGAGTTCGACAGCCGTTAATCTGTTGAAAGAGCAGCCACCTGCGGTCAGAGTAACTCTTAAATGATTCCCGGCAATCTACCCTAAACAGGCTTTTTGGTTTATTTTAACAGTAGTTAAATCCTGTTGAAAGGATCTGCACCTCGGCTGGATTTACTTAGTCAGTTCGATTGTTTACCCGACGATCGACCTGATCTCAAAAGTCTAGTTTTACTTGGTGTTCTGTGTCTCTTGATGCGGCGGCGATCGGCTCGATCGGCAAATTAAGTTTGATACCGCTACTCAGTATAAATTGTTGCCAGCAGTCCTACCGAGTAAACTCTATATTTTTTTGACAAACTTCGTCTCAGTATTTGCGGTAGTACGTCTCTACAAACTTTTGTTGCCTAATTACCAATTACCGATTGATTTCCTCTTCCACATAAACAGTCAATTTCTCCAAATCTGGAAGTTCGATCAATTCTTGTTCCTTTTCCTTAACCGACACGGGCATCATCACAGGTTGACGCTGCTCGATCCAGCAACTCGCCAGCGGTAAAGTTTGTTCCAAATCTTCCAAAGGCCTCGGAATTACCATCACCGCGTTCAACTCGCCAATTCGCTCAGCTTCGTACATCCCGGCTTCTACGGCTACTGCTACATCTGCTACTGCACCGCGAATAATTGCCGTACACAAACCGGCGCCTATTTTCTCGTAAGCTGCCAAGTGTACGTCTGCAGATTTGAGCATAGCGTCGCAAGCACCGACCATTGCCGGAAATCCCCGGGTTTCGAGCAAACCGATCGCCTGATTGCTAAGCCGAGAATAACTGCCTTTTTCCGACAGTTGAGTCAGGCGAAAGCCGATCGGCAAAACCACTTCCAAATTAGCCAAAGGTCTAGCAATCACCAACTTAGAAACAAACTGCCCGAACTGTTCGGCAGTTTGAGCTCCAGCTTCCACAGCCAAACGCACATCCGAAATTCTGCCCCGGACGATCGCCGTACAGTGACCGGAACCAATTTTTTCGTATCCTACTAAAATCACCCCTGCCGACTTCAGCATCATGTCAGCAGTCCCCACAATTGCCGGAAAACTCTTGGTGGATACCAAACCCAAAGCAGTGTCTTTGAAGTATTCCTGGCGCTGCGATCGCTCTTCGTGACTGTTACGATCTGTTTGTCCGTCCATCTTCTATTACCCTTAGAAACTTCCCAAAATAAAAATTTGTTGATAGTTTATAGTTTCTCAGATGAGAAGACAGACTGCACGAGCTACAATACACTGATTGCTGCTGCAAGGCCTGACAAATTGCTGAGCTACCAATAATATGAGATTACCTATTTATATTTGATCTTTCTGCCTTCAGCATAGCTGCCTTTTGCCGAAATGACGGCTACCCGGAACCGCCCGATAGAGTTTGGCCGTTTTCCTCCGATCGATTAAAAGCTTGCCGGTGTGGAAACAGCGTCCCCAGCAGTCGATTGATGTGAGCTTGGCCGTACAGAATAGTTGGCGTCTCCCCTGGTTGGGGCGGCTCTGCGGCGGTGGATTCCGGCGGCTCTGGGGCAGTCTCCGGCGCAGTTTGAGGCGGTGTTTGGGCGGGTTGTGGCGGCTCGATCGGCTCGATCGGTCGATCGACTGGTGGCGTAGGGGCTTCGGGGGTTTCTGGTGATGTTGGCGCTGCTGTTGGCGCTGTTGCGGTTGCTTCTGCGGCGGCTTGGCGGCTGGTATCTCCGATTAGAGAACCTGCTGCCATAATTTGCATTTTGTCGATACAAGGATTGATTAGGGTCGTCCCGGCGCCAATACAGGCATTTTCCCCGATCGTTCCCGCACCTACCACCAGAACTCCTGCACCTAGAATAGCGCCCGCCGCGATTTCCAGAGTACCTTCACGGGCGTGAAGGATAACTCCCATACCGATACAGGCACCGGCGGCGATCGAGATCCGGCTGCCCGGAGCTGCTTGCAGGATTGCTCCCGGGGCGATCGCCGCACCCTCATTCACAACTACATCGCCACTCATCAAAATCTGAGAGTTGCTACTTAATTGCAGTGGCGATAAATACATTCGACTTCACCATGAAAGGAGCTATTTTTTTCGATAAAAGGACTTTAAATTATGGGTTTTCTCGACTGATAAATTTAACCATGTCAATCTAAGAAACGATAATTTACTAATACTGAGAAGCTTGATGCTTTAACGTTTTATAGAAACTTTCAGAAGATTCTAAATTTTGACCAACATTTCTCAATCGAGCTTTTTAACTATCTCAAATCCAACTTCAATCCGCTGGGGTTTCTCCCGTTGGCCCCTGTGCGAGGGCTTAACGGGAGAAACAGGCTAATTACCAGGCAAATTAAGGTCGTTGGATAATTTCTTCGAGCACCCGGCGCTTCGCCTTGGAGTCGATGCCAAGCAAGCGGACGTACTGGCCGCTGTGTTCTTTGAGACAGCTTTCGAGGGCAGAAATCACTTCGGATTCGCGGTTGGATGCGATCGGCGCGCAACTGCTCCAAGAACCGGTGCGGAAACGGCGCGCGTCGGCGTGTTCCGTGCCAATTTTGTAGCCTTGGGAAAGCAGGTTGCGGATTTGGTCGATCGTCTTGCCGGTCAAACTTCCGCTGCTCGCGGCACCAGTCGAAGCTGCTTTGTATCCCGATGTTGCTGCCGACTTAGATGTTGCGGCCGGCTGAGCCGATTGACCAACCGGGCCGTCGGGACGCTGAATAATTTCTTCAACTATGCGTCGCTTAGCTTTCGGGTCAATCCCGATCAAGCGCACGTATTCGCCCGGGTACTCGTTCATCACAGCTTCCAAAGCGGCGATCGCCTCAGATTCGTTTCTCACTTGCAGCGAAGCCCCGCTTTGCCAAGAACTGGTGCGGAAGCGGCGCGCGTCGGCGTGTTCCGTCCCCACCTTGTAGCCTTGAGCTAGCAAGCCGCGAACCTGAGCCACTGTTTCGGCACTCAATTTTCCGCTTGACACGGAACCGCTATTGTGGTTGGAAGCTTGTGCAACTTTACCGTTAGATTGGTGAGTTTTCGCACCGTTAGAACCGTTAGAGCCGTTGTCTCCCGGTCTTTGGACGATTTCTTCTAGTACGCGGCGCTTGGCTTTGGTGTCAATCCCGATCAAGCGGACGTATTCTCCTTGGTGCTCGGCCATGCAAGCTGACAGAGCCGCGATTACTTCAGAGTCGCGCTTTGAGGAAATCGGGCCGCAAGTGCGCCAAGAACCGGTCCGGAAGTGTCGCACGTCGGCGTGTTCGGCTCCCACGCTGTATCCTTGAGCTAGTAAATTGCGGATGCTATCGGCAAGAGTTGGACTCAATTGGGTGCCGGCATTGGTAGAATATTTGGTTTGAGTCATATTTGGGTCTGTACTTTTCTCGTTGCGAATTGGTGCTAGACAGGCGATGTTCTCAGCGCAGCGATAACCCGTTCTCAGAGCGTCATTGATGCCGATGACATGGGTCGCAAATTGAACGTCAGAATCTTGAACGTCAGGCAAGCGATCGGCTTGCTTCTGATTAGTGATGATGGCTCCCGAAGGCACGTACTTACCGGCGGGAATCTCCACATCTTTAATTAGTACGTGCATCATGACAATGCAGCCTTTGCCCACTCTGGCATTGAACACCGTAGAGCGAAAGCCGATAAAGCTATCCTCGCCCACGTAGGCAGGGCCGTGAATTAAACTCATGTGGGTGAGGGAAGTATTTTTCCCCACCCACACAGAATAGGACTTGCCGTCGTCTCCTGTGACTCGGCCTTGTTCTAGGCCGTGAATCACTACTCCGTCTTGAATGTTGCTTCCTTGTCCGATATAAAAAGGAGTGCCTTCATCGGCGCGGATAGATGTCCCCGGGGCAATCATCACATTAGAACCGATATGCACATCCCCAATAATGTTAGAAAAGGAATGTACGAAGGCGGTATCGTGAATTTTGGGCTCAGCCAAGTTTTTCGACCAAGGCGTCGGGGGAGCCGCAACGTTGCGGACTGCCATAAATTAAGTTCTCCTAAGCTGAAAAATCTTTTTGTTAGTTGTTAGTTGTTAGTTGTTAGTTGTTAGTTGTTAGTTGTTAGTTATTTTTCCACTAACTGCTAACTGCTAACGGTTGCAACTAGCCGTATGGGTCGTCTTTTTTACTGTAAATGAGGCGATTTTCTACATTGACAGTATCTATAATGCCTACTACCAGAGCATCGATCGGACGGTTTTCGCTTCCGGGTGCAATCCGGGCTGCGCTGCCTCGGGTCACTAAGACCCATTCATCGATACCAGCGCCCACACAGTCAGCGGCTACCTCATATCCGGCAACTGGGGAACCTTCCTCATCGATGAATTGCAACAGTAGAAATTTCGATCCTCTCAGTGTCGGCTCTTTTTGGGTACTGACAACTGTGCCGAGAACTTTGGCCATTTGCATTTTAGGTAATAGGTAATAGGTAATTGGTAACTGTCATTTTTACAGTGTCACTTGTCTTTTTTTAATTAGCTCTTTCCTCAGTCCGCTGTCCGCTTTTTAGAGCTTCGTCTAGTAACTAATGACTAATGACTCCTGACTCATGACTAATAACCAATATCCCATACCCACCTCAATTAAAAATTAAAAATGCTAAATCAAAAACAGCGCGATTTTTAATTTTTAATTTTTAATTACCAAACGCCCCTAACAGCCGATCGCCTGTCTTAAGATCTGTTGAGTGGGCGAATGCCGCTCACGCCTTCGCGGAACTGTTCTACAGCTTCGGTGTAGCGAATGGGCAACACGTACTCTAAGTTTTCGTGAGGGCGGGCGATAATGTGGGTGGACATCACTTGTCCGCCGTTAACGCGCTTCACTGACTCTACTCCGGCTGCGACAGAAGCTTGCACTTCCGAGACATCTCCTCTTACAATTACCGTAACCCGAGCGCTACCGATTTTTTCGTAGCCTACCAAGGTGACGCGGGCTGCTTTGACCATCGCGTCAGCGGCTTCTACCACTGCGGGGAAGCCTAAGGTTTCGATCATGCCAACTGCAATTGCCATTGGTTTTACTCCTGATTGAATATTGGGGGAACTAAACTGTTAATTTTTGACGGTCGCACAAATTTTCGTTTAAGGAATTTTTTGTGCGCTAAGAACTTAGTAGCCTCGGAACTGTTCTACTGCTTCTGTATATCGAATCGGCAGAACGTATTCTAGGTTTTCGTGGGGGCGAGCGATAATGTGGGTAGAGACGACTTCTCCGCCGTTCACGCGCTTGACGGATTCCACTCCTGCGGCGACTGAGGCTTGGACTTCCGACACGTTGCCGCGCACAATTACTGTGACGCGGGCGCTGCCGATTTTTTCATAGCCCACGAGGGTAACGCGGGCAGCTTTGACCATAGCATCGGCAGCTTCCACAACAGCGGGAAAACCTTTTGTCTCAATCATTCCCACGGCAATTGACATTTTTGAATCTCCTTTGAGGATGAGCGAAATTACCGTTACAAATCTTTGAGAAATCTAAAAATTTGGACGGGGAGGCCCACATTTTTTAGTAATGCAGTGTAAAGCTTCCTATCCTATAAGAATAGGGGAAGCTGTCCACCTTGACAATATAAACTAACATCATAATGTTTAATAACAAAAATTAAAATTTTTTATGTTACTTAAACTAATTTAATATTTATTTAATAATCTTAATATAGAGAGGGGTGGATGCCGACGGCGAGGAGGATTAAAGTAAGTAATAATACTCAGATAAAGTAGAGTTCGGTATGTGAAGCCGGAGCGGAGCACTGCCGGGAAACTTGGGGATTCCCAAAGGGGGATCGCGGGGAAATCGGCAAAAAAGCAGTCTTGGCCGATCTGCAGGCATTTTTTTCTTTGAGTGCCTCGTCTGCTCAGCTAGTAATTTTGTCTTGAGAGAATTCTCAGTTTTGATGCTTTAATGTATAGTTAATCTGGAGTGCAAATTATTTTGCCACAACTATACGATCGGGTTTAGTCAAAGTTTTAGGGTCTCGCGCGATCGCCTGCGACTGTTTTTGTATAAAGGCAGCCAGTAATTTGAAGTTTAAGGGATAAATTAAATGACTCAATTTCTCCTCCAAGCCTGTTGGTGGGTACCTTTATATGGCTTGATAGGCGCAATTTTAACTTTGCCGTGGTCTACGGGAACAGTTCGCAGAACAGGGCCCAGACCGGCCGCTTACTTCAATTTGTTGATGACTGTGTTGGCTTTCATACACGGGTCAGTTATTTTTACAGCGACTTGGGATCAACCGCCCCAACAGTTGCTCGTGCACTGGGTGCAAGCAGCCGATTTAGATTTGTCTTTTGCAATAGAAATCTCCACAGTCAGCGTCGGAGCAATGGAGTTAGTTAGTGTTCTGAGTTTGCTAGCACAAATTTACGCTCTAGGCTACATGGAAAAAGACTGGGCGCTAGCTCGATTTTTTGGGCTGATGGGTTTTTTTGAAGCAGCAATTAGCGGCATTGCCATTAGCGACTCGCTGCTTCTAACTTACGCTTTGTTGGAAGTGCTGACGCTTTCAACTTACTTGTTAGTCGGGTTTTGGTACGCTCAACCGCTGGTAGTAACAGCCGCTAGAGATGCGTTTTTAACCAAGCGTGTAGGAGACGTGCCACTGCTGATGGGAGTAGTGACGCTTTCAACTTTAGCGGGAAGTTTGAATTTTTCCGATTTGGAAACATGGGCTGAAACTGCAACTTTGTCTCCTGTAGTGGCGACTCTTTTAGGTTTGGCTTTAATCTCCGCACCTACGGCAAAGTGCGCTCAATTTCCGTTCCATTTGTGGCTCGACGAGGCGATGGAAGGGCCCAACCCGGCTTCGATTATGAGGAATACCGTAGTTGTGGGCGCTGGGGCTTATGTTTTGATTAAACTTCAGCCTGTTTTAGCGCTTTCCCCGGTCGCAGATGCGGTGCTGGTGGTTTTGGGTGCGGTGACGGCTGTTGGCGCTTCCTTGGTAGCGATCGCCCAAATCGACATCAAAAGAGCACTATCGCATTCTACCAGCGCTTCTATGGGTTTGGTGTTTATCGCCGTGGGGCTAAATCAAGTTGACATTGCTTTGCTGTTGCTGTTCGCCCACTCGATCGCCAAAGGTCTATTATTCATGAGCGTAGGGTCAATTATTACCACCACTAACACTCAAGATTTAACAGAAATGGGTGGGTTGTGGTCGAAGATGCCTGCCACGACTACGGCTTATTTAGTAGGCGCTGCGGGGATGGTAGCGCTGTTGCCTCTGGGCAACTTTTGGGCGATGCGGCGCTGGCTCAACGGTTTTTGGACTGTGCCTTTGTGGCTGGTAATAGTGCTGCTTTTAGTTAACGGTTTGACAGCGCTAAATTTAACTCGCATATTCGGTTTAGTGTTTGTGGGAAAACCGCAGCCGAAAACTCGCAGAGCTCCGGAAGTCGGTTGGCAGATGGCTTTGCCGATGGTAATTTTGACGGTGATGGGGCTGTTGGTGCCTTGGATGTTGCAGGAGTGGCAACTATTAATTAGTTGGACTGGGCCTTGGGCGGAAACGGGAGATTTTGATGCTTTAAATTTGCTTTTGAAGACGCTGGATACGCCGCTGTTGTTGTTATCTGGGTTGATTGGCGTTGCGGTTGGGGTGGCGATTTATTGGTACGGCGTTTTACCTCGACCGGTACGACTGCCGGTGCCGGCGTTGCAGGATTTGTTTGCTTACGATTTTTATATCGATCGAGTTTACCGCTTGACTGTCGTTTGGGCTGTGGCTTTTATTTCTAAAATCAGCGCTTGGACTGATAAGTATGTGGTGGACGGGGCGGTGAATTTGTTCGGTTTTGCGACAATTTTCAGCGGTGAAGGGTTGAAGTACAGCGGCACCGGTCAGTTGCAGTTTTATGTGTTGACTATTGCGGGGGGGGTTGCTGTGTTGCTGGCGTTGATTATTTGGCAGTTTTAAACCGCAGAAGTTGGCAGATGAATTTATTCTGGATTTGTCTGCTTTTGATCTAGTTTTATTTAATTTTAAACCGCAGATGAGGGCAGATGAACGCAGATGATTTTAGTCTGGGTTTGTCTGCTTTTTTATGTCATTTTACTCAAAATCGATCGGCCACAATTCTGTCACCGCAACTTCCCAACCGGGCAAAAGTTCGGGAATTGAAATCATGTCGCCGTCTCTCAATACCACTGGCTCTGCAGTCGGAATGTAAATTGTTACTGTACGTTTGTCTGGGTCGATTAATATTCCTACTTTTGCTCCGAGTTCGAGAAATGATAAAATTTTTTCTCGCAGGGGTTTGAGGCGATCGAACTGAGATTTGATTTCTACAACTAAGTCGCGAACGAGTTCGGCAAAATACCTTTTACTTTGCTTGAGGCGATCGGCTGTCACAAACGAAACGTCCGGTGCTGTAAGATTTGAATTGGGGAGAATAAACCCGCCGCTGGACTCAAACACTCGTCCGAGTTTGGGGGGTTTGACCCAGTTACGCAAAATACTGCCAAACTCAAGTCCAATTTCGCTCGATACAATGTCTGATGGGCCCATAACGATAATCTTCCCGTCTACCAGTTCTAATTGGTAGTCTAGATGTGCTTCGCAGAGTATACCTTGCAGTTGTTCCAAGTCGGCAACTGTGAGGCGGGTGGAAGGAGAACCGGATTTAATTTGCAAATCTTCTCGATCTGTAAGACTTGAGGTCATAGGAGGATTCCAGAGACATTTGAATCTATGTTAACAAGAAAATCAGCCGATCGCTTTTATATGTAGTTGCTTTGCGTTAATGTTAAATATAGCTCTAAATACTGTGTAACAAAGGAAAGTTTTAATTGATGCTCAGTGCTTTAATCTGGATACCAATGTTGGCTGCTGCCCTGATTGGGCTCTGGCCCGGTTCAGTGAGTTCTAAAATAGTTCGGAATGTCGCGATCGCCATTGCGGGTATAACTTTTATTCTTTCGGTAATTTTGGCAGTTCAGTTTGATGCCAGTACCAGTCAGTTGCAGTTTTCGGAATTTATTCCTTGGATAGATGTTTTGGGATTGAATTACAATCTCGGTGTTGATGGTTTGTCTCTGCCTTTGGTAATTTTAAATACTCTGCTGACAGGGGTAGCTATTTACGCTACGGATGAGTCGATCCGCAGACCTCGACTTTATTATTCTTTGATTCTGTTAATTACCGGTGGCGTAACAGGGGCTTTTTTATGTCAAAATTTGCTGCTGTTTTTCCTGTTTTTTGAGGTAGAATTGATTCCGCTTTACCTGTTAATTGCGATCTGGGGAGGCGAGCGCCGGGGTTATGCTGCTACTAAGTTTTTAATCTATACTGCATTTTCGGGAATTGTGCTGCTGGCTGCTTTCTTGGGCACTGGGTGGCTTAGCGGTGCTTCTAGTTTCGATATGGTGGGTGCAGCGGGCGCATCGCATTTGCAAGGAGGATTGCCATTGCCTTTGGTAAGGCAAATTGTTTTGCTGGCAGGGGTGTTGCTGGCTTTTGGAATTAAGATGCCTTTGGTGCCTTTTCATACTTGGCTGCCGGATGCTCACGTAGAAGCTTCGACGCCGGTTTCGGTGCTGCTGGCGGGGGTGCTTTTGAAGCTGGGAACTTATGGGATGCTGCGCTTTGGTTTGGGTTTGTTTCCAGATGCGTGGGCGGTGGCGTCGCCGACTTTGGCGAGTTGGGCGGTGGTGAGTGTGCTTTACGGGGCGAGTTGCGCGATCGCCCAAAAAGATATGAAAAAAATTGTAGCTTACAGTTCGATCGCTCACATGGGCTACATTTTGTTAGCTAGCGCCGCAGCTACTCCGATTAGTATGTTGGGAACTGTTTTGCAAATGGTTAGCCACGGTTTAATTTCGGGGCTGCTATTTTTGAGTGTCGGCGTTGTTTACAAAAAATCCGGCACCCGCAACATCGATGTGCTCAAAGGTTTATTCAATCCCGATCGCGGTTTGCCGATGATTGGCAGTTTAATGATCCTCGGCGTGATGGCAAGTGCCGGCATTCCGGGTTTGGCTGGATTTATTGCTGAATTTTTGATATTTCGGGGCAGTTTGCCAGTATTTCCGGTGCAAACTTTCCTCTGCATGATCGGCACTGGTTTAACTTCAGTTTACTTTTTAATTATGGTCAACCGCGCCTTTTTCGGCCGCCTTTCGGATTTGGTGGTAAATCTGCCGCAAGTCCGCTGGCGCGATCGCATCCCTTCGCTGATTTTAGCAATAATTATCGCAATCATGGGAGTGCAGCCGGGAGTTTTAGTTGCTTTGAGCGAAAAAACTGCGATCGCAATGGCAGCTAATGTGCCACCGCAAGTTAAAGTGATTGCTCAAAACTTAGACTGATAGGATGTCCGGTCGCTCGACCGCAATCCAATTCGTTTGTAGTGAGGAATGCCAGTCATCCTACAATTGTGAGGACGGCCATACTCACTACAAACAAACGCAACCTGCATAAACCGTAAAAACTCCGGTTTCTTCCAGATAGAGTGCTTCCTAGAGGGTAGGTATTTTTATATCACAAAAAAGTAAAGGTTTGTGTTTTTCTGTAGCAAACATTACCAAAACTGATATAATAGCATAGTTATAAACAGTAAAAAAATAGTTTTAAATTCAGGCTGAATCCAGATGAAAAGTGCCGTATTAAAACCCTCTGCCCATCCCCTATCCGCATACATTGACCTCTTGGAATCAGGCAAAGCTTTACTGCCTGAATCTACGGAAAATGTGGTTGAAGTTGTCGGCGTGCTGAAAAGTTATGGTATTGTTTTAGATGCCTATTCTCGCAATCTCAATTATATTGCCGAAGAACAGTTTTTAGTGCTTTTTCCGTTTTTTAAATATTTCAACGGAGATGTGACTCTGCCCAAATTAATTCGCTATTTGTGGCACGACAGGATTAATTTTGAGTATGCTGAGTATTGCATGAGAACAATGCTTTGGCACGGCGGCGGGGGTTTGGACAGTTATTTGGATTCCCCGGAATTTAGCAGTTTGGCCGAAAAGGCGATCGGGGCTAAGCTGAAAGGCAATTTTTTCATGCAGGCACTACACAAAGCATTTCCTAATTTTTTGCCGGAACAAGTGCGGATGCTGGCTTACTACACCGGCCTCGGTCAGTTTTGGCGGGTAATGAGCGATTTGTTTATGGACTTATCTGATTCCTACGATCGAGGGGAAACTAAGTCTATTTCTGATGTAGTTGATTTTGTCAAAGCCGGTTTAGTCGCCGCGGCCAGCCTACCGATTACCTACAGCGTCAAGATTGGCTCTCAAGTCTACGATATCCTGCCAGCGACGGCTAATTTGACATTTTTACCAGATGTAGCCGTGCCTTATGTAGAGGCTGTTTTCTTTCGGGGTACTGCGTTTTTTGGCACAGTTTCATACAATGCTCAAGCCCATCAAATTCCGGGAGAACAAAGAGAATTTGCCTACGGGGCTTTGTTTGCTGACCCTTTACCGATTGGAGGTGCAGGGATTCCGCCAACTCAATTGATGCAAGATATGCGGCATTATTTGCCGGAGTATTTGCACGAAGTTTATCGCAGTAGCTGTCGCGGTGAAGACGATGTGCGGGTGCAAATTTGTCAGAGTTTTCAAAAGTCGATGTTTTGCGTGACGACGGCGACTATTTTTGGTTTAGCACCTCATCCAATGAATACCTCCGATCCAGAGGAAAAAAAGGCTAATCGAGCTTATTTGGAAGGTTGGATGGATCGATTTGGGAATTCTCGCTTGGATTGGGCAAATCAGCCAACTAACCGGGCCTGTCAGTTGTTCCCCGAACGGTAGAAGGGCGACTGGTTTTTAGGGCGCAATGTCTCTAGGAGTTGCAACAATATTACCTGAAGAAAGCAATTGCTTTCTTTTGGAGTGCGAAAGCTCATCTTGGCGATAGAAAAAATATCGCGTCCCGTCAAATAGCCGTTATAAGGCAAGTAGTGAAAACTTCAGTCCTCAAACTTTTATGAGGACTGAAGTCATGACGACCAAACAATTTTACGGTAGTCATTTTAGCGGACATAATATGACCTGATAAACTGTTTGTTTTCGGGTCATTGTGATTGCTTTCATAAGAGGTATATCCGCTAACGCTTAGACTGGTAATGACAGGATAAAGCACTTCTTATTTCCGAACTATCTAGATTCGGACTAGAAGACTCAGGCCGTGAGAGTCCGTGCCACAAGTTCCCAGCAAACCATAAGTTTCGGCTAAATCTTTGACTAAAGCAGTTTGTTTGGGACTCGGTTTCCAAGGATTTGGATTACCGTAAGCATAGTAAATTTCTACACCGTCAATTCCGAAACGGGCTGCTTCTGGGATTAGTTGATCTGCGGTCGATCGATACCTGCAAGGATGTGCGAGAACTGCTAAACCTCCTGCTTCATGAATAGCTTCAATTACCCTGGCTGCTGAATAACAATAAGTGCCTTCAGTGCTTTTACCTCGTAGGTATGGTTGGAGACTGGGATGTTGCGGATCGAAGGCGTAACCGAGAATGTGTACCTCATTGTTGAGCAATTCGGCATTAATTTCAGCGCCTGTCCAGAGACTAGGTGCTTCGCTATTTTTGTCGGGATGGTTTAATTTCCAATTATCCAGCCAAATTTGAGCTTTAACGTAGCCTTGGGTGCTGTGGTGGTCGGTAATAGCTAAGCCTTTGAGACCTCCGGCTATGGCTTGTTCCATCAATTTCTCTGGCTGTAATCGCCCGTCGGAGTAGACTGTGTGCATATGAAAGTTATAGGAACCCGGACAGCTATCGGCATCAATTGTCTGAAAGACTTGTTTGAGTGCTGAGATATTCTGGGCTTCTGGTTTGAGACTAGAAGCGGGGGAGGTAGCGAAATTGACAGCCATAAGCGTTATTATAGAAAAAACTAGCTTTGTTTAATATATCTAATAAATTGATATGTTGCACCTCTGGCAAGAGTCGGCTGTAGGATTGAAACACCTAGCGGATTGTTGCGTTCGGCACAAGATATCAATTCACTCGCACATCTTGCACAATTCTTTATCCAGAATTTTATCGTCTGGTGGGGGCGGGTTTATGAGATTATTGATTTTAGGCAATTATATTGGGTAAAACTCGTCTCGGACGGTTTGTTGACAAGGCCACAAGATATCAATTACTCCCACATATTGCATCATTCTTAATAATAGGCAAGATGCCGGTTCTACAAAGAGTAAATTTTCTTGTGGGGTGGGTACCCTGCCCGCCCTTGAAAGGTTTATTGACAAGGCCACAAGATATCAATTCAATCGCACTTTAAACCTGCGGCTGCGGCGGTGGGAAATTCGATCGGCACAAAGGTAACGCCATATATTGCTGTAGAACAGGGTACAATATGCGCTACTCGTTTGGGAGGATTTTTCCGATTTCCAGTCTTTGAGTCAAACTCAATTATACCCGTGGCTCCCTCGGCTTTAAAGTTTGGATCGGCTAAGGTTTTTTGCATTCCTTCGCGAGTGGGTTGCGCCTGCATTTCTAATGCTTTAATCAGCGTCCGGGCGGCGTCGTAGGTTAAAGCCGATCGAGTATTCACCGGGCCTCCCCACAATTTTTCCGCGTTTACAGGAAATTTTTTGTCAAAGCTTGCTAGCGGATGCCAAAACAGGGATATTCCCAGTTTTTCAACAGACTTTAGCTCTTTTGCTACTTCTAGCGTTCTCGGCTCGTACAGCGTCCAGGGCCCGACAATCCAATTGCGATCGCCGTTAGCTTTTATCATTTCGATCGCATTTTCTACGGACTTAGTTACTTGACCGTCTGGAAAGAGTGCTATGGCTTTTATTCCGGCTTTCTCAACTTCTTCGATCGCTGCTTCTGCGTTGAAATCATTTTTGGATAAGTTCTCATAATTTCTGAGTCTATAAGTTTTACCTCCTTTGGCTTCAAATTGCTCTGTAAATTCTTCCCACAAAGAATAGCTGAACGGACTGTCGGGATTGTAAAAAACAGCAACTTTTTTTCGCCCTACGCTCAGCAATCGATCTACTAAGCCTTCAGCTTCTACGCTAGTTGTCGGAGCCGTCCGAAAGAAAAATTTTCGGGGTTTTCGGGTCAGTTCTTCTGTGGTGCTTCCCGGAGAAAGGGCGACTAATTTATGGCGATTGTAAATATCTACTGTTTCCACAGTCATGTCGCTGGTATAATGTCCGATGAGTGCTAGAATATCGGGCCGCTGGACTAGGTAATTTGCTCTTTGAACTGCGTAGGATTTAATATTTCCGTCATCAGCAATGATGACTTTAAGACCTTTTCCGTTAATAGCTTTTGGTTGGAGAAATCCTTTACCGGGAAAGTCTCGATCGCTCTCATTGGAGATGAGACTTAAATTAACTTCGGTTTGAGCTTGAGCAATGCCGCGCAGCAGTTCTTCGGCTAAGTTGGCGTTGGCGATGCTACCGTCTTGATTTCTGCGGATGGGAACAACAATGGCGATGGTATAATACTCTGCACCGCTCGCTTCCAGCAGGGCATTGTTTATGTAAATTAAAGTTTCCGGATCTCTGCGATCTTCCCTCCATGACTGTTTGAGCAATTTAAAAGCTTCGGGATAATTTGAGTCGGCAAATTCGCCAATTCCTCTTTGTTTTGACCAAAGGGCGGAGGTTTGTACCAGAAGTTTTTCGCCAGAACTTACACCATCTGCGGAGGGTGAAGCCAGCATTGGTTGCGGAGAAATTGTGGGGATTAGCGGGAAAATTCTGGGGATTAAAAGTACGCTAGCCCCAAAAGCAGCAATTCCCGCAACGCCTAACAGCAGCCAGCGAAAGCGCGATCGCAACTTCCGCGAAGTTTTGGGTAACTCGGGTCGTTCGACGATCGACAAATCCAAGTCTTGCAAAACTTCATCCACAGATTGGTAGCGCTGCTGAAAGTGGAAACGCACCATCTTGGTTAAAATATTTGTTAGACTATCGCTAACCGGTTCCGATGTTAAATAATCCCAGATAATTTCGCAATTTTCGGGGTCTTGTGGCAGATTGGTGGGACGCCGCCCGGTGAGGGCTTGAATCGCGATAATTCCTACTGCGTAAATATCATTGTAGGGTTGCGGACTGGAGCGTGGATTGTATTGTTCGGCAGGCATATAACCGGAAGTACCGATCGGCGAGCTGAATATTTCACCTGTAGAGTTAGAGGTAAAAGTGCTGATTTCATTGACAGCCCCAAAATCTATTAAAACAATTTTTTTATCGGTTTCGCGCCGAATTAAGTTAGAAGGTGTAATATCGCGGTGAATAATATTTTCTTGGTGGACACATTTTAATATTTCCAGAACTTCCCGCAAGAAAGCAACAGTTTGTTGCTCATTCCACCGATCGCCCGCAGCGAGTTCTTGACTGAGCGGATGTCCTTGAACGTATTCTTGCACTAAATAAAAATGGTTGTTTTCTTCAAAGCGATCGAACAATTCGGGAATGCGCGAGTTTTGCCCGAGACGGCCCAAAGCGCTAGCTTCCCTTTCAAATCGATTTCTTGCCCCTTCCAAGACGCGCGGATCGTTCGATATGGGAAAAGGAATTTCCTTAACAACATACCGAGGACGATCGGGTGTGTTTAGAGCACGATCGGGTGTGTTCATTCGTGCCGTATAGGTTATAGCAAACCCTCCCTCTCCCAACCGATCGAGAATTTCGTAGGTTCCGTGCAGGATCTGTCCCAATTGGATATACATAATTTTTCCAAAATTTATTGACAAATTGTGGTTTTTAATGTCGATCGTAACAAGCCTGAATTAGGTGAGGGATGTCTAGCAATCGGTAATTAGTAATGGATAATTAGTAATTGGCAATCGATCGGCGAGTACCTAACTGACTTGAAAACTGCTCTACAAGCTTTTTCGCTGCGAGATGCAGGCTGATATTATATCAAAAACCGGCAATCGATCGAACTCGCTTTAACAAGTTAGCCCGGGGTGTCAGCCAGGGAAATTTCATTCGGGCGATCGAATATTGCAAGTCGGCCGGGGCGGGTTTACAGGATCTCGGATTTGTACTGAATATCGCGCGCGAACCCTTTCAAGCTCGTACTCGAATATGCTGTACTTGTTATTCGAGTACGACCTTGAACTCTACAGAAATTACGGTTAATATGACACACTCTACAGCAAACTGATGACTAATGACTGATGACTGCTGACTAATTAACTTTCCCCTAACTTGCTGAGTACAAAAGCAACCAGAAACCCGCCGACAGTAATTAATCCGGCAAAATCGTGAGTTTCCTCGAAGGCTTCGGGAATCATGGTATCTGAAATCATTGCTAAAATACCGCCCGCTGCTACAGCGGTAGTTGCAGCGATTATTTCCCGAGAAAAGTGGCTAAAAAGCGTATATCCTAACAATGCTGCGATACCGGAAATAACTGCGATCGCGCCCCAAACTCCAAAAACGTAACCCATCGATCTCCCTGCTTTTTTCATACCGGCGGCGCTGGAGAGCCCTTCGGGAATATTGGAAAGAAAAATTGCCGCTACTGTCACCCAACTGACAGCGCCTCCAGAAATCATGCTGACGCCAACGACGATCGACTCCGGTATTCCATCTAACAGCGCGCCGAGGGCGATGGCTAATCCGCCATCGCCTGACTCTGTTTTAGCTGGGTGCAAAGCGCCCGATCGCTTGCGGTGGTTTGAGTCGAGGGGGGATATTATTCCCCGCCCCTCTCAGTTAGATCTGGGCGTGCGACTTTCACCGCACCCAGCTCCCGATGTTCTTGGCTTGCGCCTTTGCTCGTGTGGAGATAATCGTGGCAGCTTTCGTGAACCGCTAGAAGGTTGTTTATTTTCCAATTACTATGGTTACTGTCTACATGATGCAGATGTACCTTTTCATCGCCTAGCATTTTTAGACCACATTTCCCACATTTATGGTTTTGCCGTTTTAAAGCTTTAGAGGTGTCGCCGTTATAGAGCTTGCTGTTGCGCTCACTCCAGTAGGCTATATCTCCGTCGTAGGGAGATTTCTCTCCTTTGACATTGACAAATTTGTTTTCGGAGTAAGGAACCGCCGGGAACGCTTTTCCCATCAATTCCTTGACAGTATAGCGATTCTGTTTTGCTTCCTTATTGAATACCTTGAAAGTTCTATTTCGGATGGAACTCAGTGAAAAGCGTGAACCATCCAATTTACAGTAACGGTGGTAATTTCTCCAGCCTCTAACCACAGGGGCTAATTTTTCAGCCTTGAACGTGGCACCATGATTCGAGTTGTTGACGATGTGTTTTACCTTCTGACGGAATGCTTTAAAATTGTCCGCTGATGGAACGCATCTAAATTTCCCGTTGTTTTGCACTTTGAAATGCCAACCGAGGAAGTCAAATCCATCTGTCGTGGCTGTTAGCTTAGTTTTCTTTTCACGGCTCTACCGAAGCTAGTATGTAAAAAAGTTAATAATTTTTATAATAATTAACTATAAAATATAAAGATTAGGCGCTGGGAAGCAATTATATATTGACTTACAGGTATTTTTGTGATTAAGTAAAGTTAGATCTTACAGAAATTAAAATAAAGATTATACTTATGGCTTCCAATCCTCAACTTCATCTAATGACCAAACTCCTTAATATTGAGGGAGTGACCGTCAAAGGTTATCAGATTATTGAAAATATAGGAATCACGATTTACTTAGATAATAACAACAAAAAAGCCATTTGTCCCGACTGTGGGAAGAAAACTGATAAACTCCATCAAAATCATTATTATGTAGTGAGGGATTTGCCCTTTGGAGAGCAAAAAGTATATTTACAAGTAAATCGCCGTCAAATGAGGTGTGAAGGTTGTCCAAAAAAATTTAGTGAAGACTTAGAATTTGTTAAAAAAACTAGAACTTATACGGAGAGGTTGAAAAAAAAGATTTTGTCAGAATTATTAGAAAGTGATCTCAAAAATGTGGCTCAAAGGAATGGAGTCAGCGAACAAGAAATAGAAACCATGTTAAAAGAATGGGGAAAGGAATTGAGCGGACAAAAACCATCAGGATTAAAAAGGCTAGGAATTGATGAAATTGCTCTAGTAAAGGGACAGAAAAATTATTGTGTAGTTTTAGTAGATCTCGATAAAAAAAATATAGTAGGAATGGTCAAAAATCGAACTCAAGTAGAAATAAAAAAATACCTAGAAGCCTGGGGAGAAGAAGTTTTAGAGCAAATAGAAGAAGTCAGTATAGATATGTGGAAGCCTTATAAAAATCTCTCCGAAGCTTTAATGCCACAAGCAGAAGTTGTGGTCGATAGATTTCATGTTATGAAGCAAGTAAATGAAGAATTAGATCGAGCGAGAAAAAAAATTAAGAAAGCAGCCGTTGCCTTAAAAAATCAGTCGGAAAAAGATCGAATACTATCGGGAATAAAAAAAAGTAAATATGTCCTACTAAAAAATGAAGAGAATCTCACTGAAATCGAAAAATCCCAGTTAGAATCAGTCAAAAAAGTGGCTCCTACCTTACAAAAGATGCATCAAATGAAAGAAGAGTTTAGACAAATTTTTGAATCACCAAAAGATTGGGTAGAAGGATTATTTAGTTTAAGTGATTGGTTAAAAGATGCAATTTCCTTTTTCCCCAAAAGCTGTGGGACAATTATTAGGTGGATTGGAGAAATTATTGCGTATTTTGATCGGAGGACTACTCAAGGAGTTGTGGAAGGAATTAATAACAAATTAAAGCTAATCAAAAGAAAAAGCTATGGGTTTAGAAATTTTGACAACTTTATTCTTAGGAGCTTCTTACATTGGCATTTTGCTAGTTAGTTTTACATACTAGGTTCGGTAGAACCCTTTTCACTAACTTTCATTCCTCGTTCTGCCAGAAATTCGCTGACTTTATCAAGTATTGCCTCAGCTTCATCTTTGGGTTTTAGAATTATTACCATGTCATCCGCGTAACGGACTGATTGATGTATTTCCTCAATCCCATTGAGAGCGATATTGGCTAGTAATGGACTTACCACGCCCCCTTGCGGGGTTCCTTGTTCTGGAAATTCTGGATTGATTCCTGATTTCAGACAGCGGAATATTCCGGTCTTGATGCCCCTTGGGGCGATGAGTCGTTCCATGATGCTGGTGTGGCTTATCCTGTCGAAGCATTTTTCGATATCGAGTTCTATGACTCGCTTTTCTATTCCGTTGGCTTTTGAGCTGAGATTTATGAAAAGGAATTTCTGCGCGTCATGCGCTGACCTCCCTGTTCTGAATCCATAACTCCGAGCGTGAAAAGTTGCTTCGTGTGCTGGCTCTAGCGCGTATTTTGCGAGGCATTGCCACGCTCTATCGGCGATAGTTGGTATCTTAAGGAGGCGGGTACTCCCATCCTTTTTAGGGATTGGTATTGAGCGTAACTTCTGGTGTTTCCAGTTGTTACTTTTAGCTCTGAGTTCTTCACTCAGAGCAAACCTTTCCTCAAATGTGAGTGAGGCTTTTTTATCGATTCCCGCAGTCTTTTTGCCAGCGTTTAGTTGCGTTACTTGACGTATTGCCAACATTCTTGCAGCCCAAGATTTCAGAATTAGCTTTTGAAGGGACTTCGCTTTCCGCTTGTCTCCAACCTGAATCGCTTTGTACACGCGCTTTTGTAGGCGGAATAAATTACGGCGGAATTTCTTCCACGGTAACGTTTTCCAAGATTCACTAACATT
>NZ_JAUBUG010000160.1:0-3092 GCF_036705345.1 Microcoleus sp. B3-D2 | reverse complement strand
GTTACATTATCCGATATGAGGAATTGGTTTACTCACTGCTGTTATTGTACCTCATCTATCTGAGAAACGCTATAGATTACAAAGCAATACCAGTGCAAGCGACGGCTGAGGTGTTATAGTCAATTGTAAAAGTTTGGTAAAGTTATTGCGCCTACCGCGAAGCTGAGCGACACCGGAGAAATTTTGTTTCGTCGCCCGGACACTCTACATACAAGCACAACGCAGCAGACCCAAATGCAGTCCGCTACAACTCTCCAGAAGTTGTAAAATAACTTTTGCAGCCGGCACACCATAGGGATTTAGTTATTTTTGTATACTATGTGAAAAGAGTGAGAACTATTAGAAGGAATTGGGTTCGACCAACCAAGAATCTCGTGTGATATCCTTAAGCCAATGCTCAAAGTATCAACTAGAAGGCTCGCAGAACAAAGCTGATTTTACCCCCAAAATATCAAAGAGGTCAACATGGAAAGAGAACAGGACGCTCATATCGTACCCATTAGCAACCAGAGCCGACAGGTGCAGCAATTTTCCGTTGACGAGGGAGAAGAGTTAAGCGCGCAGCCTCAGAAAGGATTGAATCTAAAACCGTTTTTGAGGACTTTTCAGCGACAAGCCCTAATCATTATTGGGATTATAGGTCTAGTAGGCGGTGGAGTTACTTATCAGATCAAGGGAGGCAAGAAAACATATCAAGGCGATTTTCGGATGTTAGTGGAACCCGTGACAACGGAGGCAAGAATTGCTGATCCCTCAGCCCTAGCCAATCGCGGCCAGGGGGGAGAAGTGCCTAATCGAGATTTTTTTAGTTTGGACTACGCAACTCAACTTCAAATTCTCCAGAGTCCTCAGATGCTGTCGGCTATTGTTAAACAAGTGCAAAAACGATATCCAGAAGTTACCCAGGAAATTCTTAAAAAAGGATTAGTCGTTTTGCGGGTGGGAGAAGACCAAATGACGCTGACTAAAATTTTGGAAGTTCGCTTCATGGGGAGTGATCCTAAATTAGTTGAGTTCGTTTTACAAGAAACTAAAAAGAAATATTTAAAGTATAGTCTTGACGAACGCAAGACTCGCATTGGTGAAGGTGTTATTTTTATTGAAGACCAGCTTCCGGGACTCAATAAGCGCGTAAACAAGCTGAAATCGGAGTTACAGGTGATACAGGAGCAGCAAAAGATTACCAATCCTCAAGAACAAGGCGCGCAATTAATGGAGCAAGTTCGTACCGTAGAAACTTTAGAGTTAGAAACTCAAAGGCTACTGCAAGAACAAAAAACGCTGTACGCTAACTTGCAAAAACAATTAGATTTTACACCAAATGAAGCTATTGCCGCTTCCGCTTTAAGCGAAGAACCTCAATATAAAGAGTTGCTGACCAAGGTTAAGGAAGTAGAAGGTCAGATTGCTGTAGAAACAGCTCGTTTTAAATCTGCTAACCCTATAGTGGAAGCTTTAGAGCGCAAGCGAGCAAATTTAGTAGCTTTGCTCAACCAGCAAACTGATCGAATTTTGGGGCAAAATTTAGTAGGCACCCAAGCCAATTCTAAAGTTCAGAATTTTCAAAATTCAATTCGCATAGGCTTGATTAAACAATTGGTTGATACTGCTAACCAAGTTGAAGTCTTAGAAGCTCGCCGTCAGGCAATCAGCCAAACTAAAAACAATTTAAACCGACAAGCAACAGAATTCCCCACCATAGCCCGCCGCTACAACGAACTGCAACAGCAATTAGAAGTAGCCGCCCGTACCCGCGATCAACTTTTAAGCCAGCGGGAAACTCTGCGCGTCCAAGCAGCTCAAAGCCAAGTCCCTTGGGAAATAATTTCTGAACCACTGATACCGCGAGATGCTAATGGCAACCTGATTCCAGTTGCCACGAAAGCTAAAAACAAATTGCTGATGGCAGTTGTTGGGGCGCTAGTTTTGGGTCTGGGAGCTGCTATCCTCATTGAAAAGTTCCGCAATATTTTCTACTGTGCTGATGACGTTAAAGATGCGGTTGAAGCGCCTTTATTGGGAGCAATTCCTCTTGACAAAAATGCTAAATATTTTCCGCCTTCTATTGCTAATGCCTATGCTTATCTTGAAGGAAAAAAGGGTAATAAGAAAAATGCTGCGGAATTTATAGAAGCTTTTGACTCTCTCTATACTAATATCCGCTTTCTTTCTTCAAATCGAACGATTAGCTCTTTGGCAATTGGTTCGGCTACAGTTGGCGAAGGCAAATCTACCGTTGCTTTAAACTTAGCTCACGTGGCAGCGCTCGCGGGTCAGCGAGTGCTGTTAGTAGACGCGAATTTGCATTCCCCCAGCCTGCACTTGCTGTTGGAACTGCCTAATGTCAAGGGATTGAGCAACTTGCTCGACAATAAAAACGAACCCCATGAAATTATCCAACGATCGCATCTAGCAGATAATCTTTTTGTATTAACTGCCGGTCTCCCGGAGCCTGGTACTGCTAGACGGCTGGCATCATCTCAGATGCAGTATTTAATGGAAGAACTTCAGGCAAAATTTGACTTAGTTATCTACGATACGCCGCCGCTGGCGGACAGTAAAGATACGAATTTTTTAGCGGCGCGCACCGATGGCATACTGATGGTTGTAGCAATTAAGCAGGTTCCCTTTTCTGTAGTCAAAAAAGTTTTCAGTCAATTAGAAAATTTTGGCATACCATGCTTGGGTACAGTTGCGAATCATGCCCCTAAACGCAAGAAGTATCCAGCATCTAGATCATCAGTTGTTGAAGATAAAAATGAATATTTGAATCTGACACCAGCACCGTCTCGTATCCGCAAACTAGCTCCTAAAAAAGAGTGACACTCAAAAAAGCTGACCCCCAAAAAATGAATACAAGCCCCCGACAGGAGTCATGGCACTCCTAAAATTTTAGACTCTTGTTCAAGCTCCCAGATTCGTCTGTGGAGTAAATCGAAAATCTAAAATCGTTCGAGTGAGCGCGCTGACGGGGTGACAACCCCGTCAGAACACTGATATAATCAAGGACATAGCCCAATACGGTTCAGTTAAGGGCTATGCAGTGCTTAAAACAATAAATACAGGAGGGTTCATTATGATTCCAGTACCTC
>NZ_JAUBUG010000005.1:0-127852 GCF_036705345.1 Microcoleus sp. B3-D2 | reverse complement strand
GAGAACTCTCTCGCTGATTAACCATTTTTTCCACTCAGCTCATGCTGAGTCAATTTGTGCTTAGTCTAAACTCCAAGAGGGTAGGAAACCACTAAGATTAAAAATCCTCTATGCTAGAGTAGGTGCTAAATGCGCTAGCTCTCGCTTTTGACTGCTTGTTTGTGGCAATCGTTGGGGCATTTATGATGATTTATCAAATTTTTAAAACGAATTTTCTTTATTGTAACCGTCTTGTGATAACTGAGAGATTGGTTATTTCTGGCCTGTCCAACTCGTTCTCCAGCTAGGAGTGAAGACCACAAGCTGGACGGCAAAAAACAACCCTGGCTTTCATCCCACCGCTAAGAAGAGTACAGTTATAGCGGGGCACTTCCCGCCGAGTAAGTTAAATTGGAAGAGAATTGTATGTTGTCGAAAAGAATTTTACCTTGTCTGGATGTGAAAGCCGGTCGCGTGGTCAAAGGTGTCAATTTTGTCAATCTTCAGGATGCTGGCGATCCGGTAGAAATGGCTCAGGTTTACAATGATGCGGGTGCTGACGAGTTGGTGTTTCTGGACATTACAGCGACTCACGAAGACCGGAATATTATGATCGATGTGGTGTACCGAACGGCCGATCGCGTATTTATCCCTTTGACGGTGGGCGGCGGTATCCAATCTTTAGACACAATTAAAAGTTTATTGAGGGCGGGCGCAGACAAGGTGAGTATTAATTCGGCGGCGGTGCGCGATCCGAGTTTAATTGACAAAGCCAGCGATCGATTTGGTAATCAGTGCATTGTAGTGGCGATCGACGCCCGCAAACGGCAAGACGCAGATAATCCTGGTTGGGACGTGTACGTGCGCGGAGGGCGAGAAAATACCGGAAAAGATGCGATCGCCTGGGCCAAAGAAGCCGAACAGCGCGGCGCGGGCGAAATTCTGGTGACAAGCATGGACTCGGACGGCACTCAAGCCGGTTACGATTTGGAATTAACTCGAAGCATTGCCGAAATTGTCGAAATTCCCGTCATTGCTTCCGGGGGCGCCGGCAACTGCCACCACATCTATGAAGCCGTGACTGAGGGCAAAGCAGAAGCTGCACTGCTGGCTTCCCTGCTGCATTACGGGCAACTCAGTGTAGGAGAAATTAAAACTTATCTAGCAAAATGTCAAGTTCCCGTGCGACAGCAGCAGCCATTAGTTATTAGTCATTAGTCAGTGGATAGTCGGGCGCATCTCATATCTTGCAACATTTTCAACAAACCGCTCTGCGGGTTCACTCAAGCGCCCTCTCACATTGCAACCAGGCTAAATAAACCCGCCCCCACCCCAGAATGAGCGAACCAGTTACTGACATTGATACCGCTATGTGAGGCGCATCCGAAGGCACTTATAGAGAATTTTTTTGATTCTACACAAGTGCCTTCTACATAAATGTCTTGGGGCAACCCACGCCAGTCATCTAGAAATATTCCCTGAGAAGGATTTCAAATACCCACTTTTTCAGCTAAATATTATATGTTAGCTCAATTTGAAAGAAAGCAACGGTTGCTTTTCTCAAACTTGAGTTAAAGATTGTGCAGAATATGAGTGAGTTTCAGCCTGTTAACAATCTTAGCGATCAAAACTACTAAAAACGGAGAAATTTTGTATGTCTTTTATCAGCTTTAACTTCCCTGCTAAGCGTTTAGTTCGCACTTTAATAGCTGTTTGTTTTTGTGCCTTGATGTTTGTTTCTAATGCTTTCCCCGCTTTTGCCGTTACCAGCAGCCCCACCAAAGGTGAAGACAAACTTTTAGGGATTGAAAAAGAATCTCAAGAAATTGTCCTGAAAAAACCAATGTCCTTGGAAGAAACTCAAGAAAAAGCCAGCAAAGGACCGAACGAAGTTCAGGGAGACGCTGATCTTGAAAAAATGAAAAATCCTTCCAATACAGAAGCTACATCCTTTGAGCAACAAGTCAAAAAAGCTGTCAGCAAAATTAAAGACTAACTTAGCGCGCAGTAGTCAGCGGACACTTGTCAGTATAAAAGATTAGGGACACGGCGCGGTGCCGTGTCCCTTGGAGTGCGGTATCCAATCTAAATTTATCTCTAGTTTTCAGAATTGGTATCAGATTGAATAAAAAAGTGGAAACGACTTGGCACCCTTCGGCTTTACAAACACTCTTTGCTGGGGCTCCAAGAGCAAGCTATCGAATTTTTCTCTAGTCAAATTAGCGTTTACTACTTGACCGTCATCTAAGGTTAATTCTACCTGAATTTCCCATCCCAAATGAATCAAGCGACTGATTCTTGCAGGCACTGTTGCACTATTTTCTGTAGTTTCAATTATTACGTCATGAGGGCGCAAGAAAATCTCCGGGTTGGCTGAGTCAAAGCCGTTGCCTTGAAACATCCTTGAACTGCTGGGCAATACATTGACTGGACCGATAAAACTCATTACGAAAGCACTAGCGGGATGGTCGTAAATTTCTGCCGGTGTGCCGACTTGTTCGATTTTACCTTTATTCATTACTGTAATGTGATCGGCAACTTCCATCGCTTCTTCTTGATCGTGCGTCACAAAGACGGTGGTAACGTGAACTTCGTCGTGCAGTCGCCGCAACCAAGCACGCAAATCTTTGCGAACTTTGGCATCGAGAGCTCCAAAAGGTTCGTCTAGCAGTAACACTTTCGGTTCCACAGCCAGGGCTCTGGCGAGGGCCACCCGCTGTCGCTGGCCTCCTGAAAGTTGCGACGGGTATCTATCGCCCAATCCTGCCAATTGCACTAAATTCAACAATTCTTCTACCCGCGATTTGACTTTCGCGGGCGGTGTTTTCTGAATTTGCATCCCGAAAGCGATGTTTTTTCGCACTGTCATGTGCTTGAATAGCGCGTAGTGCTGAAACACGAACCCAATTTTGCGGTCTTGGACGCTAGTATTCGTGGCATCTTGGCCTGTTAGCCAGATTTTGCCAGAGTCGGGCATTTCTAAACCGGCAATCAGCCGCAGCAGTGTAGACTTGCCGGAACCAGACGGGCCCAGCAATGCGACTAGGGAACCCGATTCAATTTCTAAGCTGACTCGATCGAGTGCTTGGAAACTGCCAAACTGTTTTGATACGTTTTCTACAACTATGCCCATAGGTAGGAAGAAGGAAGGGGGAAGACGGAAGAGGGAACAAGCAAGAGGAAAGAAGCAAGAGACAAGAGGCAAAAGGGAAAAATGTTAATCTCCGGTTTGGGGATGGGTTAAAGTAAGTTTTTTTATACCACGATCGCACATCCGTTTGTTAATTTTATGGTTTTGGCGATCGGTCAGTCGATTTTAGATTTTAGATTTTAGATTTACTTGCAGCTTGGAATCTGGAAGATGGAACTTTGGTCTAAAATTTTGGGTTCTCCAGCAAAGGAGTCGGGGCTTTGTATCCGTTTTTGGGCGGGGTTAAACAGCCGAAAATTAACAAAAATGCACCTCCAACACAAAACAATACAATTCTTTGCCACCAAAGTTGGCGTTTGGTACTACAATGCAGCAAAAGTTCAAGCGTTTTTGACTTCAACGGCTGAGGGGATAAAGGAAAATGGGAGATGTTGGACGTGTGCCTGTAGGAATTATCGGCGCTTCAGGGTACGGCGGCGTGCAACTTGTGCGACTGCTGGCGGACCACCCGGCGGCTGAAGTAGGTTATTTGGGCGGGGATAGCAGTGCGGGAAAACCTTTTTCCAGCCTTTATCCGCATTTGACTAACTGCACTGACTTGACAGTGGAGGCGATCGACCTAGACAAAATAGCGGCAAAATGTGAAGTTGTGTTTCTGTCGCTGCCGAACGGTTTAGCTTGCAAAATGGCACCGACGCTGCTCGAAAAAGGCTGCAAAGTCTTGGATTTGTCGGCTGACTACAGATTTGAAAATCTGGAAACTTACAAAGCTTGGTACGGCGGCGAGCGATCGGACTCCTCAGTGGCTGCAACGGCTGTTTACGGTTTGCCAGAATTGTATCGCGATCGAATTAAAGACGCTCAGTTAGTAGGCTGTGCAGGCTGCTACGTCACTGCTAGTTTATTGGCCCTGGCACCTTTGCTCAAACAAGGTCTCATTGTGCCAGAAACAGCCATTATCGACGCCAAATCCGGTACTTCGGGAGGGGGACGCAAAGCCGAAGTTAATCTCTTGTTGGCTGAAGCAGAGGGTTCTCTGGGCGCTTACGGCGTTGGCCGCCACCGCCACACGCCAGAAATCGAGCAGATTTGCAGCGATTTAGCGGGACACGATATTAAAGTTCAGTTTACTCCCCACCTAATTCCGATGGTGCGCGGAATTCTGGCGACTGTTTACGCAACTTTGCGCGATCCGGGTTTGGTGCGAGAAGATTTAATCACGATTTTCAGCGCTTTTTACCGCAATTGTCCTTGGGTAAAAGTGTTGCCGGCTGGAGTTTACCCGCAAACAAAATGGGCTTGTGGCACGAATCTTTGTTATATCGGCATCGAAGTCGATCCGCGTACTGACAGAGTGATTGTGCTCTCGGCGATCGACAATTTAATTAAGGGACAAGCCGGTCAAGGCATCCAGTGCATGAACTTGATGATGGGCTGGGAAGAAACTTTGGGTTTGCCACAATTGGCTTTCTATCCTTAATTGAGGAGCGGTAATATCCAGATTTAACTGGTTAACTGGTTCCCGGGCTCTGCCTGGGAACCGATATCCAGAGGAAGAGCCTCGAAGACCCGAGGAAAATTGGAGGCAGAGCCTCCGGATCTGCGTCCCCAGGCAGAGCCTGGGAACGAGGATTAGCGATTACCAAGTGTTATTTAGGCCCGTAACCGATCGACCCAGCATAAATTGCCCGATCGCCCAATTCATCCTCAATCCGCAATAAACGGTTATATTTGGCAACTCGTTCGCTGCGACACAAAGAACCAGTCTTGATTTGGCCGGCGCGAGTCGCTACGGCTAAATCGGCAATGGTGGTATCTTCAGTTTCACCGGAACGGTGGCTGATGATCGATCGATAGCTGTTCCGTTTGCCCAGGTCGATCGTATCCAAAGTCTCCGTCAAAGAACCAATTTGATTGAGCTTAATCAAAATCGAATTGCTAGCTTTCAAATCAATTCCTTTTTGCAGCCGCGTGCGATTAGTAACAAACAAATCGTCACCAACCAATTGAACTTTGCTGCCCATTTTTTGCGTCAGCGCTACCCAACTGTCCCAATCGTCTTCATGCAAACCATCTTCAATGGAAACAATCGGATATTGTCCGGCCAAACCATCCAAATAATCGATTAATTCTGCCGGCGAATGAGCCACACCGTCGTAAGTGTACTGCCCATCTTTGTAAAATTCGCTAGCAGCCACATCCAAAGCCAAAGCAACTTGTTCACCTGGTTTGTAGCCAGCTTTTTCAATAGCTGCAATCAACAAATCCAAAGCTGCTTGATTGGATTTAAGATTAGGCGCAAAACCGCCTTCATCACCCACACCAGTCAGCAAACCCTCAGCTTTTAAGACTTTACTCAAGGATTCAAATACCTCTGCACCCCAGCGTAAAGCTTCTTTAAAAGAGGGCGCACCCACAGGGACAATCATAAATTCTTGAATGTCCACATTATTGTTAGCGTGAGATCCCCCGTTGATCACGTTCATCAGTGGTACTGGCAAAACGTTCGCCAAGGGCCCGCCCAAGTAGCGGTAAAGGGGGAGTCCTAAAGTCTCGGCGGCCGCCTTTGCTGTGGCTAAGGAGACTCCGAGAATGGCATTTGCGCCGAGGTGGGATTTGTTGGGGGAACCGTCCAAGTCAATCATGGTTTTGTCTACCAGTGCTTGGTCGATCGCATCGAGATTAGCCAAAGCGGGGGCAATTTTGTGCTCGACGTTATCGACGGCTTTTAGGACTCCTTTGCCGCCGTAACGGGTTTTGTCATCATCGCGGAGTTCGTGGGCTTCAAAAGAGCCTGTAGAGGCACCGCTGGGGACTTGTGCGAGCCCCACAACACCGTTGGCTAGGTAAACTTCAGCTTCAATGGTGGGGCGTCCACGGGAGTCGAGGATTTCTCTGGCTTGAATAGATTCGATCGCAGTGTCTAGCATATTAATTATTCCGGACTTAACTCAAGGTTTCATGACAATTAGCAGTCTCTGGGTTTTCCCACGCTGACTGCTGACGGGTAATAGAGTACGCGATCCCCTGAATTATTGGTACACAGTTCAAAATATTTGCGGATTGGGACGGGCAGATTGGTGTCAATAAGCTAGGCTTGTTGAATAAAGACCTCCGGCAATTTTGACAATAATTTGATTGTTTTAACCCCAGATTCCCGCAGATTTCTTAATTGGAACCTTTGTTAAAATCAGAATATCAACAAAGTCAATCAAAAAAGGAGAAACTTAAGATGTTAGAAACAAATCTCGGAGAAATTAGAGCATTAGCTGAAAATTCAGACCCAATTATTGCCGATCCCCCAAACATCAAATTACTCACAGCGCCATTGCCAAATCCAGGCAGCGATCCCAACTTTTTTGACTTAACTTCCAATGACGACGCATTTCAATTAGCAAATGGAATTCTGCGGAATACTCCCGGAGGTTTGCGGGCTTTAGATGGTAACGATTTTGTCAGAGGTTCCGGTGGTGCGGAACTGATGAACGGTAACAGTGGCACAGATACTTTAATCGGAGGTTGCGGCAGCGATACTATTCGCGGTGGCCAAGATTTGGACATTCTTTATGGAGAATGCGGCAGCGATTTTGTCAGCGGAGATCAAGGTGATGACTACGTTTATGGAGGCACGGCCAATGACTTTATTCGCGGTGGTAAAGGGAATGATGCTTTAGTAGGAGAGAGTGGGAATGATACTCTAATCGGTGATGCTGGAATTGATAGACTTTGGGGAAGTGAAGGCGCAGATATGTTTGTCCTCCGCACAGAAGTGGGAGCAACTTCGGGGGAGATTGGTTCGCTTCAACCGCCTCCTAGTGCCAATTTTGATGTAGATGAAGTGCCGGCAGATTTTATTCTCGATTACAATCCGGCTCAAGGTGATGTAATTGGATTGGGCGGAGGACTGACGCGAAATGATATTGTTTTGAGCGAAAGGTTTTTAACAATTGGTGATGCCAGAGATTACGATAGCAGTGGTCCTTTTCCTCCGGGAGGTATTAGAACTACTGAGTTTAGAATTTTAAATACTAAGGCGACGTTGATTCGGGAAGCTAGCAGCGGCAATATCTTGGGTTTGGTGAAAGATGTTTCCCCGGATCAACTTCAGTTTATATCTGTATCTGATGGGACGATCGCTCTAGGATAATTACCAACTGCTGGGCAAGGCTAATCTGCATAGCACGGAGGGGCGGAACGAAACGCCCCTCCGACAACAACAAGGCTCTCAATCCTCGTTCCCAGGCTCTGCCTGGGTAGGCATATAAGCGAGGCTCTGCCTCCCGATTCCTGACATAAATTCAACAATATTTAAGATTGCCAGAAATCCGCCACATCATATCCCATTTCGGTGAGCATTTGCCGCAGCAGAGGTAAGCTCAAACCAATCACATTTGTGTGACATCCTTCGATTTTTTCGACAAAAAGACCGCCTTTACCTTCGAGTGCAAAACAGCCTGCACAGGCGAGGGGCTCTCCGGTAGCGACGTAAGCCGCTATTTGGCGCGAGGTAACTTCCGCAAAATGAACTTTTGTAACTTGACAGCGAATGAGCGATCGCGACCTGGCCTCACCCAAGTCCTCGAATTTAGTATCAATTAAAGCATGACCCGTATACAGTTCGCCCACCTTACCGCGCATTTTCTGCCAGCGCGAGATTGCTTCTTCCGCATCCTTGGGTTTGCCGTGAATTTCGCCATCTATGAGCAAAATTGAATCGCATCCCAAAACCAAACAAGATTTGGGATTAGGGATTTGCGGGTGAGAATTAGCCAGTAAAAACTTAGCTACAGCCTCAGCTTTTCCCTCTGCTAAAACCTGCACTAAATTATTGGCATCCCTCATTTGTATTTGCGCTTCATCAAAGTCGCTGGGGCAAATCACAGCTTGAATGCCGGCATTTTCTAGCAGGCGACGGCGCGCTGGAGAAGCTGAAGCTAATACAAAAGTTGGAATTTTCATCATTTAAGAAGTTCAGTTGACAGTTGACAGTTGACAGTTGACAGTTGACAGTTGTCTGTTGTCAGTTAACTGTGGTGAGGTTTCCAGCGAACAGTCAACAGTCAACAGCGAACAGTCAACAGTCAACAGTTAACAATGCCCCATGCCCCATGCCCAATTCCCAATTCCCAATTCCCTAATAAACAGAGAAAGATTTAACAACTTTCTCAAAAGCTTCTTTTACCTTGGGCCAGCGTTCTTCGGTAGTGGAAACGTTAAGAGTAAAAAGTTTGCCGCGGCTGACGGCTACACTCGCTAAGTTGTGGCGTTCTTGGTTTGGAAGCTTGACGGCATATTCTAAAATGTAATAGTTTTTCGATCGCGATTCGCGAGATTCAGCATTGACTAATTCAGCTTCGCGGCCCGAATCACTCGGGGCGATCGCACTTTTGCTGAGCTTGTATCCCACATCCGTCGGTGTTCCCAAATCAGCCAGAGTTTTGTCCTTCGGAACTGGGCTGATTACCACGCTGACGTTCTCGGTTTGCTGAATCAAATCGCGCAACACCACATCGGGCCCGTTAGAAACCGCGATCGGCAGCCAGCCGTTAGGATAGAGAAATTGATAGCCATCGCCAGTATCAACGTAGCTTTTGAGTCCGGTGACTTTAGACACACAACCGGTCAAAGTGAGGCTTAGAACCACCAGAAGTATTGCCGCAATTCGTTTGAGCATTCTTTTTACGAGTAGGGTAAAACAAAAATATTTAATTTTAATTGTCTCACCAAACCTTGCCCCTCAAAATAGTTAAGCTATGGATCGCTGTTTGTGTATCGCCAGCGATCCATAGCCATATAGTTTAATTGTTAACAAAATCATTACAGGTGAGTCAACCAGCTAATCAGCCCGTGCTTGGTCGAAACTTCTAAAGCCAAGAGAGAAACAAAGCCAATCATCGCAAGGCGGCCGTTTAAGCGTTCGGCGTAGGGGGTAAAGCCGGTGCGGGGTTCGTCATCGACGTATACTTGCGGCTCGATCGCAAAATTGTTCATTTTGCCTTGGTCGTCCAGCATTAAGCCTCTGTTACTCATCTTTTTTTTCCTAAATGGTTTTTAGTGTACTGTAAATAAATGTAACAGACTTGTGAAGATATGTAAAGGATTGTGAGAAATTTTTTTAAATACCTCGATCTGACACCAGTTAAAAAAAAAATGCAACTGTAGGCAAGCTCTAAACCCTTATACAATCAGTCTTTCCCCAATCTAAAATCTAAAATCTAAAATCTAAAATGGTATGACTGTGGGTAGACTATGGGCCCCAGAGGGGGGAGGATAGAGTGAAGAGGCACGAAAGTCGATGGTGTGTGGCAAATCCAGTCTGGGTTTGACGAAAATTGTGGAACGGAGGAAAAATTTATGCGGGCCAGTCTGGAAATGCGGTGGTTTTATAGCGGTGCACTGCCAAAATCGCTCAATCAATGGTTTGGAAGCGAGAGTCTCGGCGCGTATCTTTCGCCTCCCGAAGAGCGGGAAGACATATATTTGCTAGTACCTAACTGCGACTACTTGGGAGTGAAGCTGCGTGGGAAAACCTTGGAGGTAAAGTGGCGTCAGGCAGAGTTAGGGACGATGCAGTTTGGCAATCGCTGGGAAGGCAAAGCCGAGAAGTGGCTGAAGTGGGTTTGTGCGGACACGATGGCGCCGATACCGGCGGATATTTTGGCGACAGGAAAGTGGGTGGGAGTCAAGAAAAAGCGAGCGCAGCGTCTTTATCAAGTTTCGGCCCCCGGTGTTCCGATGTCTGTGCCTGTGGAAGCCCCAATTCCCCAAGGTTGCACCGTGGAACTTACTCAGTTGAATATTAACGGCAGCGCCTGGTGGACTTTGGGATTTGAAGCGTTTGGCAGCGAAAGTTGTTTGACAGAAAGCCTGCAAACAGTAGCTAGTTGGACTAGCAAGAGTTATCAGGCGCAAAAGTTAAAACCTGAGGATTCTTCTGCTTATCCGATTTGGCTGGCAAGCAAGTAATATCAAACCCGGCTTCAATAATACCTCCTGTATTTTTTAGTCGTCCTCTGCTGGGACGAGAGGGAAGTGTAAACGCGGTTTCAACCGCCGAGTCTGGCCGTCCTGGACGCCACTGGCATATATAGTAAGGTGCTCTACTACCGGAAATCTTCAATAATATTTCAATAACGGAGTCTGACGCACCTGAGATGTTGCACCATTTTCAATTAGGTTTTTTACGGGCGGGCAGGATGCCCACCCCACAAGAAAACTCACTCTTTGTGGAACAGGCATCTTGCCTGTTCTTGAGAATGGTGCAAGATGCACCCTAAAAATCGATCGTCGTGTGACAGTTGGCTTTAGTCTTATCTAATCGAGGGGGTTTCTAACTATTCCCCCTATCTCCCATTCTCCCCCTCTCCTCTTCTCTCCACTTTCCCAGCAGTTCTCAGAATTTGACAAGCCAAAATCGCCGCCCCAAACCCATTATCAATATTCACCACACCCACACCAGCCGCACAAGAATTGAGCATAGTTAAAAGAGGAGCAATCCCGCCAAAACTCGCGCCGTAACCCACACTTGTCGGCACAGCAATCACCGGACAATCTGCCAAACCCGCAACCACACTCGCCAAAGCGCCTTCCATGCCCGCCACCGCAATCAATACATCAGCATCGGCAATAACGTGCCGGTTGCTCAGCAAGCGGTGAATGCCGGCAACTCCGACATCCCACAAACGTCGCACCTGAAAACCGCAAAGTTCCGCAGTAATTGCCGCCTCTTCCGCTACAGGCAAATCCGCCGTTCCCGCACTGATAATAGTCACAGTACCCGGATGCTGCGGAGTTGGGGAATTAGGAGAAATTGCACAAATTCGAGCTTTTTGGTAGTAGCACAAATCGGGTATTTTTTGTTGCAATTGCTGGAAAACTTCCGGTTCGATTCGTGTCGCCATCACCGCAGAATTTCGCCCGCGCATCGCCTCGATAATATCAACAATTTGGTCGGGCGTTTTCCCCGGGCCCCAAATTACTTCAGGAAAACCCGTTCTTAAAGTACGGTGGTGGTCAATTTTGGCAAAATCGCCGACTTGTTCAAAGTCAAAATGCTTTAATTTATCCAAAGCGGCGATCGGGCTAATATCGCCTGCAGCCACAGATTCGAGTAAGTTCTGTAAAATTTTAGGTTCCATTAATTAATTACTGACTAATGACTAATAACTGCTGACTATTCTGTTATTTTCAACTCGTACAAATTCCAGAAAGCACCGCCGAGGGCACTGTAGCGAATTCCCGAAACGCGATCGCGCACCGCCTCAAAAGTCAGCGGATTCACCATATAGATAAACGGCACTTGTTCTGCTATAATCCGCTGCGTCTCCCCATAAATTTCCTTGCGCTTCGCCTCATCAAGCTCCTGGGAAGCTTTCACGTAAAGGTCATCGATTTTCTGCTCCCAGTCGTCAACTTTCCAGCCCTTAATCGGCGGTTCTCCGGCTTGCGGGCCCTGGTTGAAACTGTGCAGCGTGCCGTTAACAGACCAAATATTGTAGCCGCTGTGCGGTTCAGTACCTCCCGTAAAACCGCCGAGGTAAGTATCCCAATTGCGCGTCAACCGCAGCTTTTCCACATAAGTGTTAAAACTCAGGAACTGCGTATCAATTTGCATCCCCAGTTTGCCCAAGTCTTGCTTAATTTGCGTTGCCATTTGTTCCCGAACTTTTTTACCCGCAGCCATCAATAAAGTAAATCGCACCTTGTTGCCTTCAGCATCCAACAATTCGTCGTTACTATTATACTTGAAACCAGCACTTAACAGTAACTCTTTCGCTTTTTGCCGATCGTAACTGTAAGTTGTCAATCCCTGTTCTGGGGACAGGTAGAACGGGCTTTGGGCCGGAATTGGGGAATGCAGCGGCGCGCCAAGTCCGCGATAAATATTGTTAGTCATAGCGGATCGATTGATGCCGTAGGCGATCGCCTGCCGAAATTCTTTACTCGCGAACCAGCGAGACTTAACCGGGTCTACAAACGGCTGATCTTGAGCATTGCGCCCCTTATTCAGATTGAAACACATAAACACGCTGCCAGTATCCGGGCCGCCGTTGAATACCGTATATTGGCCGCGTTTTTCCTCCCGTTTCAGCAGCGGAAACACTTCCGGCTCCACGTTCAGAGTATCCAAATCGCCCGATCGAAAATTCAGCAGTTGATTGTCAGTATTTTCGATAATTTGCCAAACGATTTGCTGGACGTAAGGTTGAGGATTTCCCTCAGCATCTTTGCGCCAAAAATACGGATTTCGTTCCAAAACAACGCGCTGATTAGGAGTATAACTCAGCATTCGGTATTGACCATTCCCCACAATTTTTTTAGGGTCAGTATCCGTGCCCCAAGTAGTCAAGAATTGAGGCTTGCCATCGGCATCTGTATTATCGATAGATTCCTGTAAAATATGAGCGGGTAAAATAGGGATTCCCCCAGCATATCTAATAAATGGAGCAAAGGGTTCTGCAACGGAAAATTCAACGCGGCGGTTGTCTATTTTTTTAACTTTTGGGAATTCGCGACTCATGCCAACTCTCAAAGTATCTTTCAAACCGCTAGGAATTTTGTCATTGAAATAAATCTTTTCATAGCTGAAGATAATGTCATCAGTAGTCATCGGTTCGCCGTCCGACCATTTCAATCCCTCTCGCAGGGTGAAGACAATCTTTTTGCCATCTTTAGAAACTTCCCACGACTCAGCTAAACCGGGTTCTAACTCAGAGGTCAAGCCGTTTTCGGTGATCAGTCCCTCGTACATATAGCCAAAAACGCTGTATGCAGATTGATTTAGGGGGTAGTTAAAGGTTGCTGGGCCGCTGGGGGTGGGAACGACGAGTCTGTTTACTAAGTTCGATCGGGCTGGAGTGCACGCAGACAGAGTTATAGTGGCAATTGCCGCCAGTAAAATCGCCAGCCAGCGCAGTCTTGAATGTAGCATCATAGAAATTTTCATAATTTTTTAGTTTACCACCTGCGTGCAACTATGACTGAGATTGTAGCCAACCTAGAAAGTTTTTAGTGACAGCGAAATACTTTGTAATCCCGGCTTCTCGCAAAACATCTTGAACTTCCGGTAGACCAAATTCTTTGACGTTACCGCTGAGAAATACTTTGGTTTCTGTAGAATGCGATCGGGCATGACTGAGGATACTGTGTAGAATCAAATTGTCTGTTGGGTCTTTTTTGATTATAGGTGTGTTTAAAGTTGCTTGAATAATCTCTGGATTTAATGCAATCATTTCGGCATGGTATGACATCAGAGAAATTGCTTCACGCAACCGTAATTCAATTTCATCTATTCGTTCGAGATAGTAAACTAATGACTCTTCTAGGTTAAAAGATAGAGATGCGACCTTTTCAGAGGTAACATCTCGCTTTGTTTCGCTAATTTGACGGCTTAGCTGTTCCTTAAAAGAGTTTTGTCGCTTCAACTCGTCCTCGAAAGCTGACCAAGCCTCCATATAACAAACGCTGGGTATGACTAACTGAACTGATGAGGACAAATCTCTGAGCAACATAATTGCTTCAGCCTCACGCCCTGTAGCAATACTCATCAGAAAATTGGTCTCGATATATATAATTGCCACCTAATTCCACTCCTGATTTTGTTGTTCCACCTGCGAGTAATGGCAGCAAACCGATGGCTGATATCTGTTCTGATGCTGGAGGAATTTCTGATTTCCAGTTATAATCTAAGTCATGCAGCCACGATTCTATCAGCCCCCCAAGGGTACGTTCAGAGAGCCATTGACTGCCAAAAGTCGGCATATAATAGCGACATATTTCACCACTATTTAGAGTGCAAACAGGCTCCGATAAATTCACACCATCCCATTTGAAAATCAAAATTTTTTCCGCGTCAATAAACATAGCATAGGGAACGATCGCGTTTCTTTCAGACAGCTTAGCTAACACAGCTTTCAGCCAATCGATCGCCCGATAGACAATTTTCTGTTTTGCGTCTGCTTCTTGAGCTTGAATAATTTTAACCTCGATTAGCACGACTATGCGATCGTCCTTATCCAACGCGATGACATCCGCGTCTACAGGAAATTGTAATTCCCAGGTGTCAGTGTCCATGATTTCAGGCTTCCTAGCGATTTTGGATTAAAGAATTGACTCCACTATCAATTTTAGATTGTAGAGTTCTATTTTTTGCCCACCAAAACTACAGCATAGGCTGCAATTCCTTCTTCTCTTCCCACCGGCCCTAACTTTTCGTTTGTAGTAGCTTTGATGCCGATTTGGTCGGGTTTTAATTGTAGGACAGCAGAAAGCCGATCGCGCATTTGCTCAATATGCGGTTTCAGCTTTGGACGTTCGGCCACCACCACCGAATCAATATTGCCGATTTCCCAGCCTTTATCTAATATTAACTGATTCACTTGTGCCAGCAGTACGAGACTATCAGCACCTTTCCATTTCGGGTCAGTTGGCGGGAAATACAGCCCGATATCTCCTAAGCTGAGAGCTCCGAGCATGGCATCCATGATAGCGTGGGTAAGTACGTCGGCGTCGCTGTGTCCTAATAAGCCTAATTCGTGGGGAATGTGCACGCCGCCTAGGATGAGGGGGCGTTCTGGAACTAAGCAGTGAATGTCGTAGCCGTTGCCGATGCGGATGTTCATGTAAAATTGAGGTTTGGGAAGTATAGCAAAAAACAATTATTTCATATTTGCGGGGAGATAGGTGAAAAAGTATGGTCTTGATTTACGGACGGTGTGGGAATTGTGACCAAGACATACAGATGTTGGTTGGTCAGTCTCTCTTTGCAAAAAACTTGTTTGCCATCTATCTTATAGCTGCTCTCATTGTGGGGAGGCAATCGAGTTAGATGATACTCATACTATACCTGACGAAATAAGAGAAGAGATTCTAGCAAAAGAAGGGACTTGGAACGTGATTGTATTGGAAAAAGAACAACGTGCAACAGTTGTAACAACAATTCTGCGTGAGGCTATGTCGTTGTCCTTACCTGAAGCTAGGAAGCTAAAAAAGAAGAGACCTGGTTCTGTTTTTATCGGAACTAAATCTGAGACTGCTCGACTAAAACAGCTTTTAGCTGCTGAAGGTTTGAAAGCTTCAATCAGCAGAAGTGTTACAACAATCGCCGTTGTCGCTCAAATTGGGCTATGAGTTTGCCCGATAAATCATATGGGATAACTTCTCCTATTCTCCCCTGTCCTCCAACCACCGATCGTACAAATCCAGCCGGCGCGATCGAGTTCTTTCAATTTGCTGTTCCCTGCGCCAGCGAGCAATTTCTGCGTGATTACCAGACAGCAACACGTCGGGCACCTTCAATCCCCGAAAATCCGCCGGTCGAGTGTACTGCGGATAATCTAAAAGTCCGTCTTCAAAACTCTCAAACTTCAGCGAATCTTCCTTCGCCACTGTTCCCCGCAGCAATCGCAAAACTCCATTAATCAAAGCCAAAGCCGGAATTTCGCCCCCCGTGAGTACAAAATCCCCCAAAGATACCTCGCGAGTTACCAAATGCAAGACTCGATCGTCCACACCCTCATAATGGCCGCAAATCAACACCAACTGATCGCGATCGGCCGCCAACTCCCGAAACATCCCCTGCTGCATCGGTTCCCCCTGGGGAGTCAGCAAAATCACCTCCCGCCGCGGCAAAACCGGCAGCGACTCCACCGCAGCAAAAATCGGTTCCGGTTTCATCAGCATCCCCACTCCGCCCCCGTAAGGCTCATCATCAACTCGCTGGTGCTTGTCTGTGGTAAAATCGCGGGGATTGACAAAATTCACCTCAGCAATCTTTTTAGCTAAGGCTTTGCCCATCAGTCCCGACTCTAGGGGAGCCCGGAAAAATTCTGGAAATAAGGTAACTACGTCAAAGCGCACAATTATTGGAATTTTATTGATACATCATCTCTAGTTTGACCCTTAGGGGGAGTTCAGTTTTCAGTAATTGCTTTATTCTTTATAATTTCTTATAATTTCTGAAAATTTTTGCAAGTTGAATTCTCTTCCTTTGTCGGCGGGCCCGTTTTGTACAACAATAAATCAGTTTTTCATGACAGCGACTGCAAGCAAACTCGCCGCCAAACAATTGCGGGATAGCGCGATCGGCGATCGCACCTCACTCGCACAAACAAAAATTTATTCTTAAAAAGCCCTATTGTACGCACAGCAACGGCAAAATTGAATTTCACATCCAACAGAGGAAGACACACCATGCAGCAGTTGACATCTCAAGCCCTCGAACACAATATTCCCCAGCGCACAAAAACCTCGATTATGGTCATCGGGGGAGCCGAAGACAAAGTTCACGGGCGAGAGATCCTAAACACCTTTTTTTGCCGTGCTGGGGGTGCAAATGCTCGGCTGGCGATCATTCCGTGTGCTTCGCGAGATCCTGAAGGAATTAGCAACCGTTACCGCACCATATTTGACGAAATGGGCGTTAGTGCCGTCAAAGTAGTGGACATCCGCGAACGCGAACAAGCCGAAAACCCCGTCTGGAAAGATTACTTAGAAGATTGTACGGGCGTATTCATCACAGGCGGCGACCAACTGAGGCTCTGCGGGCTGCTGGCGGACACCCCGCTGATGGAGAAAATTCGCAAAGAAACTCTCGAAGGCAAAATTACCCTCGCCGGTACGAGCGCGGGTGCTGCGGTGATGGGATATCACATGATTGCAGGCGGCGGGAGTGGGGCGTCACCGAACCGATCTTTAGTAGACATGGCAAACGGACTTAACATTATTCCTGAGCTCATCGTAGACCAGCATTTTCACAACCGCAACCGGATGGCTCGCTTGCTGTCGGCTGTGGCTTGCCATCCCGATCGCATCGCTATTGGTATTGACGAAGACACCTGCGCCTTGTTTGAGGGAGACGATACTATGAAAGTTCTCGGTAAAGGCACTGTGACTATTGTTGATTCTAGGGAAAATTTTTATACCAATGAGTCTCTGGTAGGAGCGACAGAACCCTTAAGTCTGTTCAATATGCGCTTGCACGTTCTGTGTCACGGAGATTGCTACAATATGCCCCTAGGCAAACCAATGCCATCGGGAGCCTGTTCCGAGTCTGGCTGGCCCCCCGAATGCCGCACAGCCAACTAACGCAGAACATCTCTTGTCATTGATTCGGCAGAAATTAGGCGGCATTCCGGCCGAATCATGGATACAACAATAGAATAGATTCCGAAGCAGCCACGGGCTGACGCCAGGAGGCAGAATCACAGAAAATTCTAACTTCGGGCTTTGAGTTTTTGCTAGCCATGGATCTGTACTTGTTTTTAGCCGATCGTAGGGGCATGAATTTTCAATTGGGTAGCCCATAACTGGAAATTCACTCCCAAACTGTTCGCAGCGAACAGTCGATCGAGCAATCTAGATCGAAATTGAATAAATGCTCCAATTATCTATAAGATTTCGCGCCCCATACCCCTCTAACTACCATGAAAATACTTAAAATCCAGACCTTACGCGGCCCCAACTACTGGAGCATCCGACGCCACAAACTCGTCCTGATGCGTTTGGATTTAGAGGAGTGGGCAGATAAAACCACATCTGAAATTCCTGGCTTCTACGAAGGGCTGATCGCCGCACTTCCGAGTTTGAACGACCATCACTGTTCTCCAGGCCATCAGGGAGGATTCCTGCAACGGGTCAGAGAAGGCACAATGTTGGGACACGTAATCGAACACGTCGCCCTAGAACTTCAGGAAATGGCAGGAATGCCGGTCGGGTTCGGCCGTACCCGCGAGACTGCGACCCCAGGCATTTACCAAGTAGTAATTGAGTATCAAAACGAACAAGCAGGTCGCTATGCCGCCCGGGCGGGCGTGCGGATGTGCCAGAGCATTGCCACTACTGGTTCTTATCCTGCAGCAGAATTAATCCAAGATTTGAGAGACCTTAGAGAATTTGCTGCGTCGGCGGCCCTGGGGCCGAGTACGGAAACACTGATCAAGGAAGCAGAAGCTCGCGGCATTCCTTGGATGCCTTTGAACGCCCGGTTTATGATTCAACTCGGCTATGGGGTTCACCAAAAGCGGATTCAGGCAACTCTGAGCAACCGCACGGGAGTTTTGGGGGTAGAACTTGCCTGCGACAAGGAAGGTACCAAAAATATCCTCGCCAGCGCCGGTGTGCCAGTTCCAAGAGGGACGGTGATTAATTATTTGGATGAACTGCACGGGGCGATCGAAGATGTCGGCGGTTTTCCGATCGTCCTCAAACCCCTAGACGGCAACCACGGCCGCGGCATTACGATCGACATCAATTCCTGGGAAGCAGCAGAAGAAGCCTACGACTTAGCCAGCGCGGCATCAAAAACAAAAAGCGTGATAGTCGAGCGCTATTACGTCGGCCGCGACCACAGAGTATTGGTAGTCAACGGGCAAGTCGTAGCAGTCGCAGAACGAGTCCCCGCTAACGTCGTGGGTAACGGCAAGTTTACAGTAGAACAGCTTATTGAAGAAGTAAACCGCGACCCGCAGCGAGGAGACGGACACGACAACGTGCTCACCCGGATCACGATCGACAAATTGTCCCTGGATTTGCTGCAAAAACAAGGATACGCGATGGACTCCGTAGTGCCGGCCGGGGAAAGAGTATTTTTGCGCGCGACAGCAAACTTGAGTACCGGTGGAATTGCAGTCGATCGCACCGACGAAATCCACCCGGAAAACGTCTGGCTGTTTTCCAGAGTCGCCAAAATTATCGGTTTGGACATAGCGGGCATTGACGTAGTAACTCCCGACATCTCCCAACCACTGCGCGATGTCAACGGCGTCATCGTCGAAGTCAACGCAGCACCGGGTTTCAGAATGCACGTCGCCCCGAGTCAGGGTTTACCCCGCAACGTCGCCGGCGCCGTCTTCGATATGCTTTTCCCCTCGCCTCAACCCAGCCGAGTGCCGATTTTAGCGGTAACGGGAACCAACGGCAAAACTACAACCACTCGCCTGCTTGCCCACATTGTCAAGCAGACCGGTCAGATTACCGGCTACACGACTACCGACGGCACTTACATCGGCGATTATTTGGTAGAAACCGGAGACAATACCGGGCCGCAGAGCGCTCAGTTGATTTTATCTGACCCAACGGTGGAAGTAGCGGTGCTGGAAACTGCCAGGGGTGGGATTTTGCGATCGGGCCTCGGCTTCGATCAGTGCGATGTCGGCGTCGTCTTGAACGTCGCGGCAGATCACTTGGGAATTGGCGACATCGACACCGTGGAACAGCTCGCCAAACTCAAGAGCGTCCTCGTCGAGGCGGTAATGCCCAAGGGCTATGCAGTTTTAAATGCAGACGATCCGTTAGTATCAAAAATGGCGCAGCGTGTCAAGGCTCAAATTGCATATTTTTCGATGAACCCGGACAACGAACTGGTTGCCAAACATACCGCTGCGGGCGGGCTGGCAGCGATTTACGAAAATGGGTATTTGTCGATCTTGAAAGGCGATTGGACGCTGAGAATTGAGCAGGCTGTGAACGTGCCGCTGACGATGGGCGGGCGCGCGCCGTTTATGATTGCTAATGCTTTAGCAGCTTGTTTGGCGGCTTTTGCCCAAGGATTGAAAATAGAAGATATTCGATCGGCTTTGTCAAGCTTCCAAGCATCCGTCGGTCAAACTCCCGGACGGATGAATTTGTTTAAATTGGGCAACTATCACGCTTTGCTCGACTACGCCCACAACCCGCACAGCTACAAAGCTTTGGGCAGTTTCGTGCTGAATTGGCCGGGACTGCGGATCGGGGTAGTCGGCGCCCCCGGAGACCGGCGAGATGAAGATTTTGTCACGCTGGGCAAACTTTCGGCCGAGATGTTCGATCGCATTCTTGTCAAGGAAGATATTGACAGGCGCGGGCGAGAACCCGGTGTTGTGGCACAGTTAATTTGCCAGGGAATTGCAGAGGCGATTTCTGCAGGAACCGCAAAGAAATCTCAAGTTGAATACGAGTTGATTCTCGACGAAACAACGGCCGTTAACAAAGCTTTAGACGAGGCGCCGGCCGGCAGTTTGGTAGTGATTTTACCTGAAAGTGTCAACAAAGCTTTGACTTTAATTGAGACCCGGAAACCGATTAAGGAATCTGTGGAAGTTCAAAATGGTTTAGAGCGATCGAAGTCACAGGAAAGTTTAAAACCGACTGTGGTGAATCAAGGCTAAACTCTTAAGTTTCATTTAATTAATAGGTTGGGTTTAACGTGTGTTAAACCCAATCTATTTTTTTAAATTAATACTATTTATTATTTTTTGTGCATTACATTCAACAAATGCTAGAAAGAGCGATCGACTTACTGACCAAATAGCTGATTGCGTTCAATCATTGTCATGCACTAGCCTGTTTTTAGCTCCGAAAAAAGATACAATATTTTTGAGATGGGTGGCGATCGCTCTCATGCCAGATCGCTCTCTCGCTCGCGAATTCAAACCGATCGAAGTATAGAATCAGGAAAAAGCAAGCAGCAGGATTGAAGCATGAATGAAGCCGATCGCACGCGTGTCGAAACATTCATCACGCGCTGGGCAGGTTCTAGCGGTAACGAACGGGCCAACTACCAGTTGTTTTTTGCCGAAATGTGCGATGCGCTGGGAGTCGATCGCCCTTTTGATAAAGGCAGAATTCCCAACGATCCCTATTGCTTTGATAAAGATGTCAAAATTTTTCACCCCAGCGGCAAAGTGACTCCGGGGTTTATTGACTTTTACAAAGCCGAGCATTTTTTGATAGAGGCCAAACAGGGCGGAACAACGAGCAACAAAGGAACGGCAAAGCGGGGGACAAATACCTATTTGCGGGAGATGGAAAAAGCGTTTGTACAGGCGATCGCCTATACGCGCAGTCTCAGCAGCAAACCGCCGTTTTTGTTAACTTGCGATATTGGCGATCATTTTGAATTATGGATGGGTTTTAGCGGCGATTATGGCGGCTATGGGGCGCGGCGAGAAATCGGGCTAATCGAGTTGGGGAAAGCCGATGTTTTCGATTTGTTTGTCGATATTTTTAGCAATCCGCAGCAGCGCAATCCAGAGAAAATTGCGGCGCGGGTGACGCGGGAAGTGGCGGCGGATTTGGCAGAGTTGGCAAAGCGGATGGAGGCGAATGTCGATCCACAGCAAGTCGCCCAGTTTTTGATGCGCTGTATTTTCACCATGTTTGCTGAGGATGTGGGATTACTCAAAGAACATTTGTTTACCCAGGCGCTGGAAACGCGGTGGATTCTCAACCCGAAGACTTTTAAGCCGGAGGTAGAGGCGCTGTGGGAGGCGATGAATGAGGGGACGAGTTTTGGTTTTCATGGCAAACTGTTGCGGTTTAATGGCGGATTGTTTGCCGAGTCGCAGGCGTTTGCTTTGACAAAGGCGCAGTTGGAGGTGTTGTTGCAGGCGGCGAAGCGGGATTGGTGCAATGTGGAACCGGCGATTTTTGGGACATTGTTGGAAAGGGCGCTGGATTCGAGGGAACGGAGTAAGTTGGGGGCTCATTATACGCCGCGATCGTATGTGGAACGGTTGGTAAAACCCGTGGTGATGGAGCCTTTGGGCGATCGCTGGATTGCGGTACAAGCGGAGGTTAAACAGTTGCTCAACGCGGGGGAATCGGAACCGACTGCAAATCAAAGGAAAAAGGCGCAATCAGTTTTAGAGGCATTTCTGACGGAGTTACAAGGGGTGAAGATTCTCGATCCGGCCTGCGGATCGGGTAATTTCCTGTATGTGACGTTGGATTTGTTGAAAGGGTTGGAATCGGAGGTGTTGCGCCGCTTGGAAGATGTCACCGGATCGGCGCAGTTGCGGTTAGATATTGCTCAAGTCAATCCCAGTCAGTTTTTGGGGATTGAGATTAATCCACGGGCGGCGGCGATCGCAGATTTGGTGATTTGGATTGGGTATTTGCAGTGGCATTTTCGGCGGTTTGGCGATATTCCGCCCATCGAACCCGTGTTGCGGGAGTACAACAATATTGAATGCCGGGATGCGGTGTTGGCCTATGACGGCATGGAACCGGATGTGGATGCGACGGGGAAGGTGAGAACTCGCTGGGGCGGACGGATGATGAAGAGTCCGGTGACAGGGGAGGATATTCCCGATCCGACAAACCAAGTAACAATTTATCGGTATTTGAATCCAAGGGTGGCCGTGTGGCCGGAGGCAGATTATATTGTGTCGAATCCGCCGTTTATTGGGAATGCGAGAATGCGGGAACGGTTGGGGGATGGGTATGCAGAAACGTTAAGGAAAGTCTATAAAGATGTGCCGGATACTGTTGATTTTGTGATGTATTGGTGGCACAAAGCTGCCACTATGGTTCGCCAAGGACACATCAGGAGATTTGGTTTAATTACAACCAATAGCATTCGACAGGTTTGGCAAAGAAAGATAATTGATGTTCACTTAGAAGCTTCTAAAAATCCACTCAACCTATTTTTTGCGATTGCCGATCATCCTTGGGATCAGGAAGGTGCCGCCGTACGCATTGCCATGACAGCCGCTGAACTCAAGACTTGTCATCATACCACAGCCCAAATCGGATATGTCTTGCATGAAACGGAAGTGGGAATACCTGAAGATATCGCCCAGAATCTGAGGATTAACTTGATTCATGTCGATCGAATACTCAGCAATTTAGATTCTGGTGCTAACGTGATGAGCACTCAGAAACTTAGAGCCAATCAAAATTTATCTTCCAAAGGCATGATGTTAGCTAGTCAAGGGTTTCTAATCAATCAGCAACAGCTAGAATTGATGGGTTATTCTTTAACTAATCTACCATCCGTTATTAAACATTATCGCAATGGACGAGATTTGATCCAACCTAAATCCGATATTTTCATAATTGATCTATTTGGACTAACAGAAGCAGAGGTCAGAGAGCGATATCAAGACATTTATCAAGGGATACTTGAAAGGGTAAAACCGGAGAGAATCACTAATAACCGAAAGGCATATAGAGATAATTGGTGGATTTTTGCTGAGGCGCGAGCCAAAATTAGACCGGCCATCAATACACTAGAACGGTACATTGCTACACCAAGAACGACAAAGCACAGATTTTTCACCTTTTTAGAGATAGATGTTTTTCCAGAAAGTGAAGTTATTATGATTGCACTTGGAGATGCTTATCACTTCGGTGTTCTATCTTCCACAATTCATATTATCTGGACACTGGCAACAGGTGGAGATTTAGGAGGAAATACGCCTAGATACAACAACTCTGTTTGCTTCGACCCCTTCCCCTTCCCCACCCCTACGGACAGCCAAAAACAAACCATCCGAGAACTCGGAGAACGCCTCGACAGCCACCGCAAACGAGTCCAGACCACTCACCCCGAAGTCACCATCACCGGGATGTACAACCTCCTCGAAAAACTCCGCCAAGGCGAACCCCTCGACGACAAAGACAAAGCCTTCAATCAAAAAGCGTTAGTCTCCACCCTCAAACAAATCCACGACGAACTCGATGCCGCCGTATTTGCCGCCTATGGTTGGGAACCCACCCTCACCGACGAGCAAATCCTCGAAAACCTCGTCACCCTCAACGCCCAACGCGCCGAAGAAGAACGCAACGGACTCATTCGCTGGCTGCGCCCCGACTACCAAGCCCCCGGCGAAACCTACATCCAACCATCCCTTGCAGGTATCACCACCGAAACAGAAACCGCCATTACTCCCACGGAACAACAACCTTTCCCCAAAACCCTCAAAGAGCAACTTTCCGCCATCCGCGACTTATTTCGCACCCAAAGCGGCGAATGGACAGCCGCCCAAGTTACCGCCCATTTCAAAGGCGCCAATCGCAAACAAAAAGTCATACTCGACTGTCTAGAAAGCCTGGAAGATTTGGGTATTTTGCTCAGTCATACTGAAAATGGGATGACTTTCTGGCATCTGGCAGAACTTTAGAGCGATTGGTAAGTTTCTGTTACTTTCTCTATGCCATCTGCAAATACTCCAACACCAGCAACCGCAAATAGTCCAGCATTCGGATATAGGCTCGCATTTGAAGATAGCCCGATCGCGTCTCATCATAAAACTGAGCGATCGCAGAACGATCGAACACCCTGAGCTGATGTAACTCTGCGATCGCTCGATCGCGATTCTCAACCTCTGCGCGCTCCTCAATCTGACTAGCATAACCGCGAATACTTACTGTTACTAACTCAAGCTCCTCCAGAAACGAAAAATCTTCCTCGGAACCAAGATACCTCTGAGATATCTCTTTGCGCTCTGATTTAGTGTTTTGATAGTCAACTGTCAACTGTGCCAAAAGTTGCACAATAATATCCTGCCCCAGCGCTAATTTGTTCTGAACTTGTGCCATATCGCTATTCCTCATTAATGCCATAAGTCACGATTTTCTCAACACCATACTGGTCAGGTCGCACAATTAAAAACTCATTGCCCTTTCGGTAAACAGCGGCTCCATCCTGCCGATATCCCGTGCGAGGAACTCTTACAGCACCTCTGGTGTTGAAGTTGTGTGCTTTACGCAAATATTTGAGTGGATCAAATCCTTTTCTTTGTGAATGGTCTAACACACTTTGGGCCACAGTTCGATAAGTTCCTCTATCCCATTCAGACAGATATTGCTGTAGTTCGATAACTTCAGTGTTGGAATAGTCTTCAAACAGTCGATCTAAATAAGGATCTACAGATGATTCGTCTGGCATTATCACTCTCATTCCAGAGGATATTATTGATTATAGCTTTATTAGAAAAAGATCGATCGCATTTTACCTCTTAACTACCGCCCACTGAGTCACCGGTGCCAGCGGTTTCCAACCCTGAAAAGAACCGATCGCCCCTACTCGCTGAATCCCAATTCTAATTAGTTCCCCACCATAACGATCGTGCCATTGCAAAACTTTAAACTCGCTCTCAACTGTCACCGCATTAACAACTAATCGGCCGCCTTCACCTAAAGCATTCCAGCAAGTTTCCAGCACAGCTTCTGCGGTGACACCGCCGCCGATGAAAATAGCATTCGGTTGAGGCAAATCTGTCAGGGCTTCCGGCGCTTCTCCCGCCACGATTTCGAGTTCGGGAACGCCGAAAGTCGAGGCATTTTCAGCGATGTATTGCAATCGAGTCGCATGGCGTTCGATCGCGATCGCCCTGCACCGAGGATGACTCCGCATCCATTCGATCGCGATCGAGCCGCAGCCCGCCCCCACATCCCAAAGCAACTCTCCGGGAATCGGTGCTAACGTTGACAGAGTAACGGCTCTAACCTCCCGCTTGGTAAGTTGTCCGTCGTGGCGATAAGCAGCATCCGGCAAACCCGAGGTACGAGAGAAAATCACAGCTTCGCGATCGGCTGCAACTGCGATCGCGATCGCGTTCAAATCCGCCAAATCCGCTGCATTCCAGGCTGCTGCTACCCCCTCGATCCGTCGTTCCGATTCCGATCCCATCCGCTCGAACACCGTCATCAAACTGCTGCCAAACCCCCGCTGCGTCAACAATTGTGCCACCTTTCCCGGCGTGTATCTGTCAGCGCTCAACACCAGCAAGCGCGCGCCGGGAGACAAAGCAAGGGCGATCGATGCGATCGGGCGATTTGTCAAACTGAAAGTCTCAACTTGGGCCAGCGGCCAACCTAAACGGGCGCAAGCAAGACTAAAAGCGGATACCGCCGGAATCACAGTCATTTCCGAAATGGGAATCTGGCGCGACAGCGTGACGCCGATGCCGTGACACATCGGATCGCCGCTTGCTAGCACGCACACAGACTGTCCCCGGCGGCGGAGGATGTCGTCAACAGTTGCTTGCAAAGGCGATGCCCAAACCAATTTTTCGCGGGTGTCGTCGGTTGGTAGCATTGCTAGGTGACGGGCGCCACCAACAACGATTTGAGATCGAGAGAGGAGGGTAGAGGCGATCGGGCTCAGCCCGGAAAGTCCATCTTCGCCAATCCCCACCACCGAAAGCCATTTGTGCATTAAATCCTTATCGCTAATATCGTTTCCGGGTGCATCGGAATGATCAAACTCGATAGTCATTAGTTATTAGTTATTAGTTATTAGTTATTAGTTATTAGTTATTAGCCGTTAAGCATATTATGTCCGATCGAACAACCAGAATAAAATTGGTTTATAGTGAGGACTTCAGTCCTCATAAAACTCGCTCGCACTGAAGTCCTCACTACAAAAGTTATAACGGTTATTTTACCCGAGTAGATAGGGAGCATCTCAGTTTTGGTTTTACTCTCCGTGCGATCGTCCCCTCGCTATATGTATATACTGTGCTGTGCGGGATGCTCGCACTCCAAAAAAACGCTTTTTACTCTCTGCAGAGATGCTCCCACTAGATATGTGAATAAACTCTAAAAAAACCTTTTTTCCCCAAACAAAAAGCGCCCCTATTTCTAGGAGCGCTTTTTATCAATCAAAAGCTAAAACTTAGCCATTGATAGAAGGAGCAACCATTGCTACGGGAGTTGTTTCGCCAGCAGCCAAATCGAGAGGGAAGTTGTGAGCATTGCGCTCGTGCATTACTTCCATACCCAAGTTAGCGCGGTTGATCACATCAGCCCAAGTATTGATAACGCGACCTTGAGAGTCGATAATCGATTGGTTGAAGTTGAAACCGTTCAAGTTGAAAGCCATCGTGGAGATACCCAAAGCGGTAAACCAGATGCCGACTACTGGCCATGCACCTAACAAGAAGTGCAAGGAACGGCTGTTGTTGAATGAAGCGTATTGGAAAATCAAACGACCGAAGTAGCCGTGGGCTGCAACGATGTTGTAGGTTTCTTCTTCTTGACCGAATTTGTAACCGTAGTTTTGCGATTCGGTTTCGGTTGTTTCACGAACCAAGGAAGAAGTAACGAGAGAACCGTGCATTGCGGAGAACAAGCTACCACCGAAGACACCAGCAACTCCCAACATGTGGAACGGGTGCATCAGGATGTTGTGCTCGGCTTGGAACACGATCATGAAGTTGAATGTGCCGGAGATACCCAAAGGCATACCGTCAGAGAAAGAACCTTGTCCAATTGGGTAGATCAAGAATACTGCGGTTGCTGCTGCAACTGGTGCAGAGTAAGCGACGCAGATCCAAGGACGCATACCTAAGCGGTAGGACAATTCCCATTCGCGACCCATGTAGCAAAATACACCGATCAGGAAGTGGAAAATTACCAATTGGTAAGGACCACCGTTGTACAACCACTCATCGAGGGAAGCTGCTTCCCAGATTGGGTAGAAGTGCAAGCCAATGGCGTTGGATGAGGGAACAACTGCACCTGTGATGATGTTGTTACCGTACATCAAGGAACCTGCTACTGGTTCGCGGATGCCGTCGATGTCCACTGGAGGGGCAGCGATGAAGGCGATGATGTAGCAGATGGTGGCGCTCAGGAGGGTAGGAATCATCAAGACGCCGAACCAACCTACATAAATGCGGTTGTCTGTGCTTGTTACCCACTCACAAAAGCGTTCCCAGACATTGGCGCTTTCGCGCTGCTGTAAGGTTGTTGTCATTTGTTTATGATTGCTTTATTTGGTTTTCAATGTTCGGATGATGTTTATATTATTAACGGTGTTGTTAAGGTTTGTAAAGGGGTTGAGCGACAGTTAAACTGATGACTGCGATTAGGAAAGCTGATGAAAAGACAGAGATGGGCGATCGCCCGGGGTTTTGTTAAGAAAGTTGAGGGTTTTGCTTTCTGTCGGTCAGGTCGTGATACCTTTCTAAAACCTGAAAGCGGGAAAGTCCGGTGCAATTCCGGCGCTGTGCCGCAACTGTAAAAGTCAGAATGCCGATTTCGGGGGCGCTTTGTGGGCGTTTACTTTTGGATTCCCTGCGTAGCACGGGGAGGAGATTATTTGTTACCTTTGACTGATTTGCCGACTTGTCCGGGTTTATTTTACGGTTCCCAAGCCCGAGACGGAGTTTTATCGAGAATGCGGATTCCGGGGGGAATTTTAAACGCGCAGCAGTGTTGGACGATCGCCGATTTGGCAGATCAATACAGTACCGGCTGTTTGCAAGTCACGAATCGGGCAAATTTGCAAATCCGAGAAGTGAACTCGGAAATTGCCCCGGAAGTCTGGAACCGCTTGCAGGAATTGGGGATAGCGTCTCGCCGCGTTGAAGTTGACCCAATTCGCAATATGATGGCAAGTCCGACAGCAGGGATCGATCGCCAGCAGTTACTGGATACTCGCCCGCTAGTGAAAGCTTGGGATGATTACCTGCAAACACATTCCGAGTTGTCGGAACTTTCGCCTAAGTTCAGTATTGGCTTCGACGGCGGGGAATCGGTTTCGATCCAGGCTTTACGCAACGATATTTTATTAGCTGCATGCGGTCGTTCAACCCAATCAGAAATCGTTTTTCGGCTGCATTTAAACGGCGATACAGGAATTTTAATCCAAGAATCGCAATGTATTTCAGTATTAGCCGCCCTCGCTAGCACCTATCTTGAATATACCAAAAATCGACCTCGAATTGATGGCAAAAAGCCGCGTTTGCGTCACCTGCTGGCAGATTGGGGCGCTGAAAGTTATCTAGAAAGGGTACAGCAGAATTTACCATTTTTATGGCAATTCCCATCTTGCACCTTTCCCAAAAACAGCGAAGATGCCTCATCTGAAAAATCCCTCCCCGATCACCGACATCTCGGCATTCATCCTCAACGACAGTCCGGTTTCTCCTACATGGGAATTGCACTGCCTCTCGGTAGGCTAGAATCAAAGCAACTGCGGAATTTGGCGAATTTAGCCCAAAAGCTAGCCAGCGGTACCCTGAGACTTACGCCGTGGCAAAATCTGCTAATTTCTGATATCCCCAACTCCCAGCTTTTTGAGGTAAAACAGCAAGTCGCCGATTTGGGATTGCACTCGTCGGCGACTCGCCTAGATTCGTGCTTGGTGGCTTGTGCCGGCAGCAGCGGCTGTGCCTCGGCGGCGACAGATACTCAAAGTCACGCCCTAGCAATGGCGAGGGATTTAGCGCAAAAATTGACACTCGACCTGCCGATTAACATTCATTTCAGCGGTTGCCAAAAGTCCTGCGCCCAGCACCGGCCAATTGATATCACGCTGGTGGGAATTCAGATTGAGCGGGGACACGAGATGCTCGAAGGCTACGACATTTATGCAGGTAGAAAAGATTTGCCCTTCGGGCGACCAATTTTTCCGGCGGTGAGTGTGGCCGAGATGCCCGGTGCGATCGAGCGAATGTTGCAGGTATATCAGCGGTTTCGAGAGCCTTTGGAGTCATTTGGTGAGTTTGTCGATCGGCAGGCGATCGACCAATTGCAGGAGTTGTGGAGTACCGAAAATCGGAATTGAAAGTGAAAAAATATCCCATAAAAACAGACAAATTTTAAGCATTTCTCTTTCTATCTCTCTTGAGATTTCTTCCTTCGCGTCCTTCGCGCCTTCGCGGTTCATTCAAAAAATCTATTTCACAAATTCCACAAAATTCCCATAGCAGTTTTAAACAATGATTGACTACATTCGAGACGGAACAGAAATCTACATTAAATCCTTCGCCACAATTCGAGCCGAAGCAGATTTGTCAAGCTTGCCGCCCGATTTAGAATCGGTAGCCGTGCGACTAATTCACAGTTGCGGCATGACCGATATTGTTGCAGATTTAGCAGCTTCCCCCGGTGCAGCCACCTGCGGACGCCAAGCCCTCTCTGCAGGTGCGCCGATTCTGTGCGATGCCCGGATGGTGGCCGAAGGCATCACTCGCAAACGCCTTCCCGCTGACAATCCGGTGATTTGCACCCTCTGGCATTCCGAAATCCCAGAGTTGGCGCGGCAAATAGGAAATACTCGATCGGCCGCGGCGCTTGATTTATGGCTGGACAACTTGCAGGGTGCGGTTGTGGCAATTGGCAATGCCCCGACTGCTTTGTTCCGACTACTGGAAATGCTGGATGCCGGAGCACCCAAACCGGCTTTAATTTTGGGTTTCCCGGTAGGATTTGTCGGGGCCGCCGAATCCAAAGCCGAACTGGCCGCCAACAGTCGGGGAGTGCCATTTATTACGTTGCACGGGCGGCGCGGTGGCAGTGCAATGGCAACGGCGGCCGTGAATGCGTTAGCGAAAAAGGATGAATTATGACTAAGGCGAATGGTAAATTGTACGGTTTGGGTATTGGTCCTGGCGATCCAGAGTTGATTACTTTGAAAGCTTATCGGATTTTGCAATCGGTGCCGGTGATTGCCTATCCGGCGATGGAAAATGGTAAGGTGCTGGCGCGGGCGATCGTCGCAGATTATCTGCGCCCGGAGCAAATTGAGATTCCGATGCCGTTGCCTTTTAGTCCGACGCGATCGTCTCAACCTTATTATGATATTGCTGCCGAGAAAATTGCCGCACATCTGAGCGAGGGGCGGGATGTGGCGGTGCTATGTGAGGGCGAACCTTTTCTCTACGGTTCGTTTATGTATCTATTCAACCGTTTGTCGGGGACATTTACCACTGAAGTTGTGCCGGGAATTTCTTCGACAATGGCGAGTGCGGCTGCGTTGGGAGTGCCGCTGACTTATCGTAACGATGTGTTAAGTATTATGCCTGCGACGCTGGATGCTGAGGTTTTGCGCGATCGACTGGCGGTTGTTGATGCTGCTGTGATTATTAAGCTGGGCCGGCATTTTGCGAAAGTCCGGGACGTACTGATTGAGTTGGGACAGTTCGATCGAGCACTGTATATAGAACGCGCAACTATGCCGAATCAGCGAATTCGGGCGATCGCAGATGTCGAGCCCGCTGAAGTTCCCTATTGGGCTCTCATTATGATACCTAGCCAGCAAAAGTCTGTATCTTAATATTTCCATGCCTGAAGGCGACGCGCTTCCAGGCTTTACATACTTTTTTGTGCATTCTTACCTGTTTATCCAGTTTTATTAAGTTTGATAAGTTCAACTTATACTATTCATTAGTTAATCTGTTGTTAAAATACTTTACAAACCTTAGAATAGGCTTTATGTTTATTTACATGGCGGAACATAAAGCCGTCACGAACATTGAAAACCAAATAAAGCAATCATAAACAAATGACAACAACCTTACAGCAGCGCGAAAGCGCCAATGTCTGGGAACGCTTTTGTGAGTGGGTAACAAGCACAGACAACCGCATTTATGTAGGTTGGTTCGGCGTCTTGATGATTCCTACCCTCCTGAGCGCCACCATCTGCTACATCATCGCCTTCATCGCTGCCCCTCCAGTGGACATCGACGGCATCCGTGAACCAGTAGCAGGTTCCTTGATGTACGGTAACAACATCATCACAGGTGCTGTTGTTCCTTCATCTAACGCCATTGGCTTGCACTTCTACCCAATCTGGGAAGCAGCTTCCCTCGATGAGTGGTTGTACAACGGCGGCCCTTACCAATTGGTAATTTTCCACTTCCTGATCGGTGTATTTTGCTACATGGGTCGTGAATGGGAACTGTCCTACCGCTTAGGTATGCGTCCTTGGATCTGCGTCGCTTACTCTGCACCAGTTGCAGCAGCCACCGCAGTATTCTTGATCTACCCAATTGGACAAGGTTCTTTCTCTGACGGTATGCCCTTGGGTATCTCCGGCACATTCAACTTCATGATCGTGTTCCAAGCCGAGCACAACATCCTGATGCACCCGTTCCACATGTTGGGAGTTGCTGGTGTCTTCGGTGGTTCTTTGTTCTCCGCAATGCACGGTTCTCTCGTTACTTCTTCCTTGGTTCGTGAAACAACCGAAACCGAATCGCAAAACTACGGTTACAAATTCGGTCAAGAAGAAGAAACCTACAACATCGTTGCAGCCCACGGCTACTTCGGTCGTTTGATTTTCCAATACGCTTCATTCAACAACAGCCGTTCCTTGCACTTCTTGTTAGGTGCATGGCCAGTAGTCGGCATCTGGTTTACCGCTTTGGGTATCTCCACGATGGCTTTCAACTTGAACGGTTTCAACTTCAACCAATCGATTATCGACTCTCAAGGTCGTGTCATCAATACTTGGGCTGATGTCATCAACCGCGCTAACTTGGGTATGGAAGTAATGCACGAGCGCAATGCTCACAACTTCCCTCTCGATTTGGCTGCTGGTGAAACAACTCCTGTAGCAATGGTTGCTCCTTCTATCAACGGCTAAGTTTTAGTTTTTGATTGATAAAAAGCGCTCCTAGAAATAGGGGCGCTTTTTGTTTGGGTAAAAATAAAAATATTTTTATCGGCATAAACTCCTCTCAACTATTTTATTAAGGTACATTGCTCTAAGTGACAGTAGAGCATATTATCTGTGTTCGCCCTACCTCCTGACTGGCTGAAATCCCTGCACAAAACTCACCCAGCGTGGTACTTTATCACCTGTAATATCTAGGATGGGAATGTTGAAGCTTCTGACATCAGGGCGACCGATTTCACCAGCCGAAAAAGTCACATTCGTAGGTTCTGATTTACCTAAACCATAGGCACTAGCTATTTGATTAGCAAGTCGGCAGGTTATTACAAAACTTCCCATATTAATCGTGCCACCCCCAGCCTCGTAATTCCATGTAATACCGGGTGTTAAAGTCCCCTCCTGACACATAAAGTGGGTGACTTCAAACATTTTGGCAATGTGAACGTCATATCGCCTTAAGCGTCCTCCATACGCCGATGCTGTGGTATCGCTTTCTGGTACTACAATCGATCCAAATCCTTCGTCAAAACCAAGCTTCATCGGCAGCGCTGTGGAACTTGTAAGCGGTTGACTCGCTTGGGGTTGTACGCGGGTTGGTGACATCTGTATTGGTTTGACAAATTGACTATTAGCGCGAATAAAACAACCTTGGGCCGCACCAGCAGTGTAGGTTTTTCCTACAAAAAGCCAAGGTAAACCCCTGGTATCACGGAAAGTAACACCAGCATTACCAGGAAAGCTCTCAAAACGCTGTCCCTGTTTTAAAACACCAACTACAGACCAATTAAAAACCTCAAATGGAGTGCGGTTGTCAACACGCATAAATTCTTCAAAAGAAGAATTCATGCGACAATTTAACCCCTTTGGGTCTGAGTCTACTACTTCCCAATAAGTATGAGAAGTTCTTCCTATATAATCCCCTTGATTATTAGGACTTGGTAGAGGTGCAGTAGAACCCAGTTTAGCTGTTCCTAATACCAGCAGAGTTGCAAGAGTAATGGTTTTTAATTCCTTTAACATGGGTATCACGTTTTAAACACTACATTTATTGGCAATCAAAGTGCGTCGCACGTCTTCAACAATCTCGACCGCCCCTCATGGGATGAAAAGCCGATTCACACCCATATAGGCATTAATATTAAGTACAATCTCAATTAGACGTTCAACACAAAGTGCTCGATATAATAGACAAACATTCCGGTGAGATAAAAAAAACGCTTTCCCTGAATGCGACGCACGAAGACCGAGGTAGCCCCATGTAATGTTTCTGGTAGCCGCAGCTCGTCTGGATAGCGAAATTTATCTACGGTATATCCCTTATAACTTCATTCCTGACCTATGCTTTTGCTATAGTCCCTGACAAAGTGTTCCTGCTTGGTAAACACGTCCACTCCATCAGTCCCAGGATCGGCATCGGCATTATCTACAAATTGCAAGCCCAGCAATCTCCACTGCATTGATCGGCTTGCATTAAACTTCCTCAAGTCGGTTCTTGACCGATTAAAACCGTCAAGACTGACATAATTTTCATTGTTACGCTACCATCGGGAGCCGACACGCTGATTTGTTCCCCTAAAACCGCTTCATCTTGACTGCAATTACGCGCACACTTTTTTGACGTTGGGCAACTGGCTAACCTGATCCCACCACGTCCGTAGTTTTGGCGTTTGAGCCGTAATCACTTCAAATTCTGGAGTTTGGGAAAGGTAGATAAAGATAGGAATCAGATAGAAATCAGCAATGCTCGCTTGGCTGCCGAGGAGATAGGGGCTAGCCGTAGCTAGCGACTCGATCGCCTCTATAGCCTTTTGTGCAGGCGCGATCGCATTTTTGACTTTAGCCTCATCTGTGTTACCCCCCTGACTCGGCACAATCAATCGCTGAATCACAATGGTGGTAATCGCAGGGCCATAGAAATAGCTATCAATAATCGCCATGATTTGACGCATCCGAGCTTGAAGCATTGGATCGGAAAAGCTAAATTTGCGATCGCCTAAAGTGGCATCCAGGTATTCGGTAATAGCCGCCGTTTCGTAGAGCAGTTCCCCATTTACTTCAAGGGTGGGGATTTTACCAAAGGGATTCTTAGCAAGGTACTCTGGGGACTGGCTTTCACCATTGAAGATATCAACGCTTTGGAGGGTATAGTCTGCGCCTATTTCCTCAAGCAGCAGCCGGACGGTACGGACATAGGTACTGACGGGTGTTCCCCAAACAATAAGTTTTGACATGATTGATCGCTCCTGAACCAAAAATTTAGCCGTAGTTAAGAATACTTTACTCGCCCCAATTCCTAACGATTGACGGTACTCATATCGGGGTAGCGATCGCCCACTGCAATTCCTAATGGCAGGGCTTTGGCGAGCTGGTCTAGTTCTGCTGGAGTCAGCGTCACAGCAGCCGCTGCAATGTTTTCTTCTAAATATGTGCGGCGTTTGGTGCCTGGAATTGGCACAATGTCATCGCCTTGGGCTAACACCCATGCCAGCGCCAACTGTCCAGCTTTGATACCCTTAGCGGCTGCCATCTGCTCTATCTGCTCGACTAATTCCAGATTTTGCTGGAGATTATCGCCTTGAAAGCGAGGATATCGCTGGGCCCGATAGTCTCCCTCGGATAATGTGTCGAGGCTCTTGATTTTGCCTGTGAGAAACCCACGCCCCAGAGGGCTATAAGGCACAAACCCAATCCCTAGCTCTCGGCAGGTGGGCAAAATCTCGGCTTCTGGCTCCCGACTCCAGAGCGAATATTCAGTCTGGAGTGCTGAAATAGGATGCACTGCTTGGGCACGGCGGATCGTGGCGCTCGCGGCTTCGGAAAGGCCAAGGTAGCGAACTTTCCCGGCTTGCACTAGCTCTGCCATTGCACCTACGGTTTCTTCGATGGGAGTGTTTGGATCGACTCGGTGCTGATAGTAAAGATCGATCGTATCTACGCCCAGACGCTTGAGACTGGCATCACAGCAAGAGCGGACATATTCGGGTTTGCCATTCACGCCCTTAAAGCTGCCGTCGCTACCGCGTACATTGCCAAACTTCGTGGCGATGATGACTCGATCTCGATGCCCTTTAATTGCTTTGCCGACCAACTCCTCATTGTGACCGACACCGTACATATCAGCCGTGTCGAGGAAAGTCACGCCTAGCTCTAAGGCGCGATGAATGGTGGCGATCGATTCTGACTCATCGGCTATGCCGTAGAACTCGGACATCCCCATACAGCCCAGTCCTAGTTCCGAGACTACTAATCCTTGATTGCCAAGTTTTCGCTGTTTCATGATGTTTTCCTATGACTCTAAAGTTCTTGCTTTGGGGGACGGACGATCATTTCATTGACATCAAAATCACCGGGTTGCTCAATAACAATGGCATCTGCATCAATGACGATCGCATTAAGTTCATTCCTGCTAGAACGTTTGAGCTATCTCGGTTCTTAGCGACTGCTGACTCCATCAGTCGTGCGTCCGCTCATTTCACTCACGTCGATGCGGTAGATTGCGATCACTTCTGAACGTCCCTGAGCATCAATCCAGGTTCGATTGATAGCAGGTGAGAGCGTTGGATTGCGCTCTTTGATCAAGTGCATTGCCCGATCGATGTCTTCCTCAACTGTGAGGCGGGAGGCTCGACCATTCACAATCACGCTGCGCCAATGAAGCGCATCATTTATTTCTTCAACCTGTAGACAGATTTCTGGATTCGCCTCTATGTCATGAGTCTTCATTCCTTCGGTTGTAAACAGGTAGATGTCCGAATCTTCGAGATAATAACTCATTGGCATCACGTAGGGTTTGCCTTCGTGTATGCAGCCCAGATGACCGTATCCTACTTGGTGTAGCAGCTCATGTATTTCTTTTAAACTCATTTCATCAATATCTAACATTACTTTTCTCTTAAAAATTCAGTTGATTGCTAGTATTGAACACAAATAATCCACGCTTTACATCTGTCGTTAGATGGAATCGATATGTGCAAGTCAATGATTGGAGTCAGCAGCGTGTTCAGAAGGCGATCGCCTCACAAATCTTCTGCCCGCTTAATTGATGCTTTTTTACCCGCAGCTACGCTAGCAACAACCAAACAGGCAGTGACTAGGGCGATCGGCTCCAAAGTCTCACTAAGCAGAATTGCCGAAGCCAGGAGCGTCAAAAATGGTTGCAATAACTGAATTTGACCTATCCGTGCAACTCCACCAATTGCCATACCATGATACCAGGCAAAAAATGCGATAAATTGACTAACAACACTCACATAAGCAAAACCTAACCACGCTATTGGTGAAGCTGTCAACCCTTGTTTTAATACCACAAATATTGTTGGCAAAACCTCAAAAGGAGCTACAATCACCAATGCCCAGCAGATCACTTGCCATCCACCTAAACTCAAAGCTAATCGCCCACCTTCAGCATAGCCCAAAGCAGCAGCAATTACAGCTCCAAACAAAGCTAAATCTGCGGGATGAAGCTGGCCAGCGCCACTAATAATTCCAAAAATAACAACGGTTGTACTACCGACAAAGCTCGCAATCCAAAAGCGGAAATCAGGGCGCTCGCCAGCTCGTAAAAACCCCGCTATCGCTGTTGCTAAAGGCAACACTCCTAACACCACAGCACCGTGGGCGGCGGGTACTTGCTGCATTGCCCAAGCCGATAGTACCGGAAATCCCAGAACAACTCCCAATCCGACAACTAATAAACTCCCAAGTTGCTGTTTTGATGGAATGGGTTGATGCGTTATCCGCAGAGTAAAGGCTGCTAGTATAGCTGCTACTAATCCGCGTCCTAAACCTACAAAAAGCGGGTCTAAATCTATCACAGCGGCTCTGGTTGCCGGTAATGTCAAGCTAAATCCAACTACACCCAAAAAACCGTAGATTAAGCCGATAGTTTCTGAATTTAAGTGAAGATTTTCCCAGTAGGATTTCATTGACTCTCCAATATAGAGCGAGTTAAAAGTTCTTTACCTCCTTTATGAAAGAGGTGGTTGAAACCGCTCTGCAAGTCAAACTCTCGTCCGCCTGCGCCGGCTAATAGATAAAGGAAGTATTCGAGGACTTACGCACTCCTTAGCGCCACATTTTGCCCGGTTTCGCTCGATCGCCTCGCAGCATCGCCCACTTTCAAAGCGTACAAGCTACTAGCATTATTCACGTACAAAGGCGTACCGTTTGACAAATATTCCAACACCATATCGGTGTCTTTGGCAAACAAACCGCGCCGCGTCCCTACTTTGATGTTCTGCCGATTTTCTCCCTGAATTAATTGACCGGATTCAGGAGTAAAAACCAGCGTTCCTGCTTCTCCGTAGATGGTAAAAATGTTTTCCGACTGCCAAAAAGTCTCTCCTTTTCCATAAACAGCTTCAGCCACAATGCCATTGGCAAAGCGCAACTGTGCGTTGCACAAACAAGCTTTGTAGAAATCCGGCTGAGTGTCCCAAAATTGAGCTTGACAGTTAACGCTTGTTACTTCTCCGAACAAATCGGTAAATCGGTGCAGTCGCGAAATTGCACCAACTAACGGAAAGCCAAAGAGGGAATGTTGATAAGTCCACCGCTGCGCGGCTGGATGTTGAGGAGTAATAGTAAGGTAGCGGGCGTAAAAAACTTTACCGATTAATGGCAAAGATTCTTTGATTGCTTGGTGCAAACCGCCTAACAGTTCGATGTGTTCGATGTGGAGGAGTTTTTGCTTTTGGGTGGCAAGTTCGATCGCCCTTTCTGCTTCAGATACGTCTAAAGATAGAGGATATTCCACCACAACGTGCTTGTCATTTTCTAGGGCTGCCAGGACGATCGCCCCGTGATCCCGGTTCACCGTACAGACAATAACCAAATCTAAATCGTCTCTTTCTACCAGCTTGCGCCAAGAAACCGCAGCTTCTGCCCCGAACCCTTGACAAAATGCTGCGGTTTTCTCTGGGCTGTGACCAGCAACCGCTACTAAGTGCGATCGCCCATCAGCTTGAATTGTCTCGACCCTCAACTTAGCGGCAAAACCAGTACCCACAATGCCCACGCGAATTGGAGAATTAACCGAAAAACCAAAGCGAGTATCAATATTAGTCATGGGATTTGAGATTTAAGATTTTAGATAGTTACAGACTTGCCGTGCAGGGCTTTAGGGTTCTATCGCCCCGATTTTAAGCTGTGGTTGCGGTGCGATTTATTCGATCGAGCCTTCAACACCCAAGTCTTGATGCGATCTAACTATACATTTCACCGCCTGCTGGGACTTGCCTTGCAGCAAGTTTTGCTGAAACTCCATCGACACACCGCATACCAAAAACCCGGTTTTTGTGCTGTAGGGCTCAAAACAGGATTTTTCCTAGAAAGCGGATTATTTAGCGCAAGTCTTGCCGCAACAGTATCACAAGGCTGAACCCAAGATAGGTATAAGTAATCAAGATGAAATTAGAAAAAGTTATAACTAATCCCATTCAAATGTTTTGTAAATAAGTGTGTCAACCTCCCTTCTATCCCCTACTATCATAGAGGGAACGAACCTAAGACCTAACCTCAAAGCTAATAGAGCGTTGAAGTTTGTATTAGGAAAAATTATCAATCTTGTTGAATTTTTGAGAGGATTTAGTGCATGGCAACTTACAAAGTTACCCTCATCAGCGAAGCCGAAGGAATTAACCAGACCATTGACGTTGATGACGATACTTACATTCTTGATGCTGCTGAAGAAGCAGGACTCGACCTCCCCTACTCTTGCCGCGCTGGAGCTTGCTCCACCTGCGCCGGCAAAATCACCAAAGGCGAAGTTGACCAATCCGACCAATCTTTCTTGGACGACGACCAAATCGAGGCCGGATTTGTCCTCACTTGCGTAGCCTATCCCAAGTCTGACTGTACGATCGAAACTCACCAAGAAGAAGCGCTCTACTAAGAAAGGACGCTCTGCGTGATACCCTAAGAAACCCGGTTTCTCGTTTCCAGAATTAAGCTGAAATACGGCAATTATGTTAAGAAACCGGGTTTCTGTGTCTAACATTGCAACCAAGCCGCCAGCAGTCTGTCACTCCCAGCTATGAATTCATAGCTGTTGGAGCAGATAGCTGACCAAATAATTTTAGATTTTAGATGGCAGATTTTAGATTAACTGTGAAACCAATCTAGAATCCCAAGTCTAAAATCTAAAAGTTTTACGGCTAATATTTAGTCTCGCGTTGCGCGGACGAAAGTTTGTGTAGTGGCGATGATTTAAATCGCCGAGTCTTAGACAGACTGCGCTCGACTATTCGCGCCAAAATGTAATGTTATCGCTGAGCGGCACAACTTGAGCGCCGGGAAAATAAAAGCCCAGAATTTGAGATCCGTTCCAGCCCAAATTAGCCAAATTGTAAGAACCAGTCTGACTCATTCCCACCCCGTGCCCGAAACCGCCTCCGACAAAAGCATAACCGTTGAGAGTTTGGTCTGGATTGTAAATTGGTTCTAAGTAAAAAAGCGTGCTGATCGGGGGGTAAAAAGCATTGCGAATCTCGTCTTTGTCGATATCGATGGGGCCCAAGTCAGTTTGAACCTTCATTTTCAAAACTCGACCTGCGGCCGACCTTTCCACCACTTCCACTTGAGTGACAGTTTTAAGATTAGCCAGCGGGTGCTGTTTCTTCTGAAGATACTGTTTGAGAAATCCACCAATCGCTGTCAAAGAAGCTGGTTCGCGCCACCGAAAAGTATCTTCTTTTTCCTCATTAAACCCTTTTTCCAAACTGAGAAAGCGGCGGAGGTTGTTTTCGTCAGACAAACTCTGCTTGGACAAATCCCAAATATTATTAGGCGAATCTACGATCGATCGCAAATATGGACGTTCCGCGCCCTGCCACACATCGTTAAAAGAGGCTGTCACGCCGCCGCTAGACGCGGAATAAAGCGCGTCTACTAGCTGATTTTCGTAAGTTAGCACCAAACCGCTCGTTTGGGCGATCGCCTTATCACTTTGCGGGTAAACCTCGGTCAAACCCTTATAAACTTGACAGTTAACATCAGCGCACAACTCATAATTATCCACAGCAAACCGGCGCAAATTTCTCAGGGCGTAAGTTCTGGCTAAAATAGTTTGAGCGACAATCGCAGCGTAAGGCGAAAAAGCCCCAATTTCGTGAGGAACAACACCCCGCAAATAAGTTTCCGTCAGCACTTCATTCACCAAAGTATAAGTGCCGTAAGCATTTTTTTGCAGGTGCAAACTGCCGCCATAACGGTGAGTTTCTTGAATTGCTTTTTCTGGTTCAGTAGCTGTCGCCTCTTGGGTAGTTTGTTCCAATACCTCAATCACATTTTTCCCCGCCGTCACATCCAACTCATTGCGGTTGAAACGAAAGCCATTTAAAACCCAAAATGCCTGGGGTATTTGTTTTAAAACTTTGGAATCCAAAAAAGCTGTTTTGTTCCCTTGAGCTTGCAAACTTTGCAACAGCCAGCGCCGCACCAAAGGAGAGTTATAAACATCTCTTTTTGCCCAAACTTGCCAGCGCAAAGGTTGAGCAATTTCTACTTCTATTCCCTGGGCGCGCCACTGATTGGCGCTATCTTCCGCACTCTCGAAACTGCGGTGGGAGCTCAGAACAACTCGTTCTTCTACTAAGGGCGATTCCAGAGGTTTCGGGGCTATTTCTAACTTGACGCTGGCAGCCGTTTTGGTTTCTATGCCTTGAGGAGTTTTGTAACGCAATGTTAAGCTGTCGCCCGGTAATGCTTTCAGCGTCAGTTTGTCGGTTGCTTTTGTGCCAAACCGCTGCACCACGCCGATTTTGATCGGTCTATTTTGGGGAGTTTGGGCGTATCCCGCAGCGCTGAAAATGGGCAACAGGCACAAGGCGGTGAAAACAGTGCTATAAACGCAGCTAAACCATTTGTAATTGGGAGTTGGAGGTGCTTGAGCGGACACAGTTATCTATCTCCCGATAGTTGAAATTTGGGGATTTTTGATTGTACGTTAGCACATTTGGCGGCTGCTAGAGCGGGATTCCGGAAGATAAGGTGGTTTGGTTCGTTAAACCGATAGTCCGACAGGGGTTGAAACCCCTGCCTCAAAGCGAAAGTCCTCTAAAAGAGGACTGAATAATTCATTAGTCCTCTTTTAGAGGACTTTCGCTATTAGACAGGGAATTTATTCCCTGGCGGACTGCCGGGTGGGCGGGAGGACTGGCGGACAAAAAGCTTAAGTTGACACGACGAAAGGCAGAGGCGGTGTCCTGGCTGTGGGTAATATTAATTCCGATGCTACCGGATTTGATATCAAACGCAGGAATCGCAAAAGTTGCGATCGCTTTACATTCTGTTACACGGTCAGGTTTATTTGCACCTACCGACTGATTGGCTAATCATTTTTCTGAGCACTAATCCCATCGCAGAGGTGTTTCTCGCTTTCATCAGCATTATTCTGCAAATAGTCGTGCAGCCAATCGCAGCCTTGCACCAGCATTTCATCTAAACTTCTGATTCGCCACAACCGGGCTGTTTTGTCCTCTGATGCTGTAGCGATGTATTTGCCGTCAGGACTAAAACTGACACTCAATATCCCATCTTGATGTCCTTTAAATTCTTGTATCAACTTGCCTGTTACATCCCACAACCGGGCTGTTTTGTCCCTTGAGGCCGTAGCTATGTATTTGCCGTCTGGACTAAAACTGACACTTGATACCCAACCTTGATGTCCTTTAAATTCTTGTATTAGCTTGCCTTTTTTTAAATCCCACAACCTTGCTGTTTTGTCTAATGATGCCGTAGCGATGTATTTGCCGTCGGGACTAAAACTGACACTTGTTACCGGATCTTGGTGTCCTTTAAATTCTTGGATTAACTTGCCTTTAACATCCCATAACCTTGCTGTATTGTCATTTGATGCCGTAGCGATGTATTTGCCATCAGGACTAAAACTGACACTTGTTACCCAACCTTGATGTCCTTTAAATTTTTGTATCAGCTTACCTGTTAAATCCCATAACCTTGCTGTATTATCCCATGATCCCGTAGCTATGTATTTGCCGTCTGGACTAAAACTGACACTCCTTACCCAACCTTGATGTCCTTTAAATTCTTGTATTAGCTTGCCTGTTAAATCCCACAACCGGGCTGTATTGTCCGATGATGCCGTAGCAATGTATTTGCCGTCGGGACTAAAACTTACACTCGATACCGAATCTTGATCTCCTTTAAATTCTTGTATTAGATTGCGTTTGACATCCCACAACCTTGCTGTTTTGTCGTATGATGCCGTAGCGATGTATTTGCCGTCTGGACTAAAGCTGACACTTGATACCCAACTTTTATGTCCTTTAAATTTTTGTATCAGCTTACCTGTTAAATGCCATAACCTTGCTGTATTGTACGATGCGGTAGCGATGTATTTGCCATCGGGACTCCAACTGACACCCCATACCAAATCCTGATGTCCTTTAAATTCTTGTATCAACTTGCCTGTTAAATCCCACAACCTTACTGTTTTTTCCCCTGATGCCGTAGCGATGTATTTGCTGTCTGGACTAAAACTGACACTTGATACCCCATTTTGATGCCCTTTAAATTCTTGTATTAGCTTGCCTGTTAAATCCCACAACCTTGCTGTTTTGTCCCTTGAGCCCGTAGCTATGTATTTGCCGTCTGGACTAAAACTGACACTCCATACCCTATCTTGATGTCCTTTAAATTCTTGTATTAGCTTGCCTGTTAAATCCCACAACCTTGTTGTTTTGTCCCATGATCCCGTAGCGATGTATTTGCCGTCTGGACTAAAACTGACACTCCATACCAAATCCTGATGCCCTTTAAATTCCTTGATCAGCTTGCCTGTTAAATCCCATAACCTTGCTGTTTTGTCCGCTGATCCCGTAGCGATGTATTTGCCGTCTGGACTAAAACTAACACTTGTTACCCCATTCAATCCGCCATGTGGATATCCTTTAAATTTCTTAATCGGCTTGCCTGTCAAATCCCACAACCTTACTGTTTTTTCCCCTGATGCCGTAGCGATGTATTTGCCGTCGGGACTAAAACTGACACTAAATACCCAAATTTGATGTCCTTTAAATTCTTGTATCAACTTACCTTTGATGTCCCACAACCTTGCTGTTGTGTCCTTTGATGCCGTAGCGATGTATTTACCGTCGGGACTAAAACTGACACTCAATACCTCTGCTTGATGTCCTCTAAACCGATTTTGTTCTCGGATGTTGTCGAGAATCTGGTTGAGGGCCATCTGGGGAGTAGATATCGGGTAATCTGCAAGGGAACGAACGTCTTTGACTGTAGATTTAAGTTCTTTCCCAGTCTTCACCGCTGAGATTAAAGCATCTATTTGATTATTGCCAGATTCAAACATTCTCAAAGCATCACTTGCAGCCCGCTCTAATTTTGTCAATTTCTGTGCCTTGTCCACTTGCTGCCAAGCTACTCCCATTGCGGTGACAGCGCCAATTAAGCTAATGCTAAATATCGTTGCACCAGTAGTTAGCCATTTAACTTGTCGCTTTGCTGCTGCTGACAACTGTTCTGCTTTCTGCCGCGCCTCTGCTAATATCTGATTTTCAGTTTCAGTCTGCTTGAGTTTTTGGCGTAATTCGAGTAATTCCGCACCGCGCTGTTTGCGGATAAAAGGCACTAAATAATCGTGGACAAGTTGGTAACGTTCAATCGGAGTTGCTGGCACTTCTAACACCAATCCAGATTTAACGACAATCTCGATAACTAACTCTAATCTTTCTGACTCAGTTCCTAAATGTGCTGCTAACTCAGCCAGATTTTTCTGAGGACGAGTGTTGTTTTCATCCGTCAGCAAGTACAACACAAGTTCGGCAATATCTTTATTTTCCTGCCCGCAGTCGGCGATAACTTCTGCTAAAAATTCCTCAACCAGTTTAAGCTTAGCCTGATTGCCAAGTTGCTGATATTCACTCAGTCGAGTAATCTGCTGTTTTTCTAGTTGCGTTCCCACAATTTGCAACTCAATCGGCCGCACTTCGCGCACTTCACCTGCTAAATCTTCTACCAGCGCGTTTACCAAATCTTCGGATAAGTCAAGTTGAGAGCGTTTTGTTAAAGTTTGGAGAACAGTTTTAGCATCGGGGAGCGAAAAATTACCCAAGTAATAGCAGATATTTTGCGTAAGAATATCGTTATTGATAATTAATAAATTGGTGGCGCGATTGAACTCGAACAAGTAGAAAAGATAATCTTCTCGCAGCGACAGGATAATTTTTAGATTAAAAATATTTAAACACTCAGCCAAAAAATTATATAACTCTCTCCGGCTAGTTTGGTCTGGATAAGCAAAGAAAAATTCCTCAAACTGGTCAAAGATTAGTACCGTCAATAAATTGCGATTTTGATTCAGTCGTAACTGTTCCAGAATAGCTGTCGGCGTATCAATAGGAGTAGATAAACTCTCACCTTTTATTTTTTTAATTCCCGATCGCAAACACTGACCGCAATTCCTCGCCCAATCGTGATAAGAGTGCAATAAAACAGGCAATAAGTCCCGCGCTTTAAAAGTGGTGAATTGCAGTGCCGGAACTAACCCCGCTTGAATAATCGAACTTTTTCCTACTCCAGACTGTCCGTGAATAATTGTCAGCTTGCAATCATCTCTACCTATCCGTTGAATTATCCGTTTAATATCCTGCGCCCGCCCGGAAGCGGCTTCAATTTCCTCAACAATTTCAGCTTTTGACAGACCGGATTCTAAACCGATATCAATTGTTTGTTGCGGCGACTGCAAGCGACCTGCACCAATAAAAGCTTGCAATCCATATTTGCTCTTAACTGCTTGTTGTTCGAGTTTAATGTAAAAGGCTTTTAAATATTCGCCTTGCTCAAAATACAGAGTTCTCAACTCTTCTAAAATCCTCAGATAAAGCTGCACATCATCTTGAGGCTGGGTAATTACTTTCGCTTGTGTTAAAGTTTCTATAATCTCAAGAGGGGAAAATACAGACTCACTCCCCCCCTTAGCAAGGGCGGGCTGGGGGGGGTTAACTGTCGAACAGGGGATAAGATTTCGCTGCCCTTTTGCCAAAAGTAGCAGATACAAACCAGTCTCTTTTTTATTGATTCCTGCTTCTGCCAAAACCGACAATGCTAAGTTAGCCGATTCGCAAGCTTTTTCCCACTGAGATTGTTGCAGCGCCACCTCAGCCAAAAAGCCGTAATCTTCAGCTACTTGACTCGGAGTGCCGTAAATTTCGTGAATTTCTAAGGCTTTTTCAGCTAAACTTTGCAACTCTTCCCAAGCTTGTAAAAGTCGCAGCACTTCGCCAAGTTGGCTAATACATTTCGCAGCTAAATCATGTCGCTGTGCTTGCTCAAAGCTCTCCTGAGATTGCTGTAAATACTTTCTAGCTTCTTGCCAATAACCTTGATTTCCTGCCCGGTGCAATTCAGCTTTGCGGTTGTAAGCTTGAGCAATTTTCTGGCAGACAATTCCTTGTCTTTCTAACGGGTGATTTTGCTGCCAAAATGTCAAACTTTGATGATAATATTGGAGTGCTGAATCTATTTTATTTTTCAGATATTCAACTAAACCCTGAATAAATTGCCAACTCGCTTGCAATTCCTGGCCTAATGCTACATTTAGCAAATCATTCTCCAACGACTCAATTTCACAGTCATCTAATTTGAAATTCTCAACATCACCAAAAGCTTGACCTGCTTTTTGTCGCAAAAAAATCATCAAATCATAGGGCGGCATGGTAAACTGAATTGGAGGAGGAGCCCAAGACTTCAAATCATTCGCCGATCGACTGAATTTAGACAGTACGAAATCCGTAACCCATAATATTAAAGGAAAAGCAAAATCTTGCTTGAATTGATCTCGCGCTCTATTAGCCCCCGCTAACAGGTCATCAAGAGCAACCACCGATTCGATACCGACAATTATTAAAGCTTTCGGCGGTTGCTCTTGGACGGCATTGAGAATGGTTTGATAAAGTGTTTGGGTAGCAGGTTCGAGGACTAATTCTTGATATTGAACAGTCGAGCGATCGCGCAGTTTTTCCAGCATTGCATAACGCAAGCTAGCATAATTGCAGCGCACTATAGTTAAAGAAAACTTTCCTTGAAAGCGGGAGATAGTCCGTACCAAAGTAGATAGCGAGCGCTCATTTTCTGCTGCAATATCTTCCGCTAGATTTGAGTTTACCATGATCTCACGAATTTTGCTGCTGCCACAGCTTGAATTTGTCAGTTTCCATCAACAGCGGATTCAACGCAAACCAATTTCCTTGAGTGTCTACATATTCAAAAGCCCACAGGTTTCGCAGCAAATCTTGGTATTCTTTATCTCCATTAATGCTTTGTTCTTTCACCACCTTAAAGAGTAACTCCCACTCATCATTATCAATGCCATTCCTCAGACTGTCGCGGGAACTGCGAATCACTGATTTCAACACATCTTGCGAAATAGGAGGGTCATCTTGCTGCAAGCAACCAAACAGCATCCCCATCAAGTTTCGCAGATGACCTCCGCTGACTCGGCACAATTCATCTAAAGTTTCAGGACTGTCAAAAACTTCGGCAATTAATGTGATATATTTCTCTGGCGACACATCAGGGAAAGCCCGCGACATCACCATGCGCCGCAGCAAATTCATCCCCTCAACACATTCGCTGCCGTCTCTCTTCTTTACTGGTACCATTGGCAAAATTTTTGGGTCAACTCCGCCCCCCAAGCGATTTTTCAAAATTTCACTTTCATTACCAAAAATCAATCCCAACGGCAGGGTATAAACTAAATGGCAATTCAGTTGCCGCAACTGATCGCCCCGGTCAATAAAAATATATTCTGGCAACAGTCGCCCCGCTGCATTGGGTCGAGAGACTATCCTGTCTAAGTTGTCAACAATCACCACCAATCCTTTTTTACCCCGCTGCTTTAGCTGATTAATTGCTACATCAATTATTTCTTGATTAATCAGTTCTAACATTTTATTAGCTTGCGGTTCCATGTACTGTCTCAGTTTAGAGCGCAAGTCGGGATCACTTTTGGTTTTGGCAGTAATTTTGGCGATACCTAAAGGCAGAGAAACTTCCAGATTCCCGTCTGTATTGCCCTTATATTTGCTACCAAAAAGTTCTCCTTCAGCTTCTAAAGTCACAGGGGTTTGTAAAAAATTCCAACTATTTTTTAAGAATTCTTTAAAGCGCTGGGGCTGCAAGGAAATTTTGCCCTCTTCCAAGCTTTGCGTGACTCGCCGTGCGATCGCTAACATGATATCCGTCAAATCGAGATCCATTTCATCGAGATCTTGTGTTGACTCGAAGTAAACTACATGAAACCCCTCATCTGTCAACTCTTTTTCCAGTCGCGACAATTCAGTAGACTTGCCACAACCAATATGTCCGGTAAACAATTGGCAAGTCGGTTTATCTCGTGCCAGACGGGTAATTGTCCGTTTGAGTATGTTAATAACTTTTCCGCCGCGCACCTCAGCAAAATCAATGTAGTAGCGCTGATCTTCGGCATTGCCCAATATCAGGGAGTGACTGGGGTTGCAGGCGTCGCAGAATCGATCGAAATCTAGATTCATAAAATTTTATAAATTAGTTTTTGTAGTTATTGTAGGGTGGGTCAGGGCTGAATGTTATTACCAGAGACAAAACAATTTTCCGGCTAAGCACCCTACGGTTAGTTAGCTGACCACCCATACGTCGAAGACTATTAGTGTGAACCTGGATGCTGTTTCCAATATTGGTAGGCGGCATAGGCTAAGGTGACAGCGCCGGTCACAATGGAGGCTTCATCGACCTCAAATTGCGGGTGATGGAGGGGATAGTTCGGTTTGTCAGTCAGTCCCACTCCTAAGCGAAACATGGTTCCCGGTGCGTGTTCTAAGTACATCGAAAAATCTTCCGCGCCGAGGGATGGTTCTGGTAAAATCTGGACGCGCGATCGACCTAAAGCTTCTAAAGCCGCAGTTTCGACTAATTGCGTGAGTTTTGGGTCGTTTTGGACTCCGGGCACGCCGCGCTTGTAGGTGAGTTCGTACTTAGCGCCGTAAGTCGCGCAGACGCTAGAAACAATTTGTTCGATCCAAGCCGGCAGTTTTTCGTGGGTTTCCGGATGCAGCGATCGCACGGTTCCCAGCAATTTTACTCGATCGGCAATCACGTTCGGCGCTCGTCCGCCGTTAATTTGCCCGATCGTCAAAACCAGCGGCCTCAAAGGATTTTGCGTGCGGCTAATTGCCTGCTGCAAAGTGGTAATTATCTGAGAAGCAATCCAAATTGCGTCGATCGCCTCGTGGGGGCGCGCACCGTGGCCGGATTCGCCCATCACAATCAATTCTATGTCATCTGCCGCCGCCGTCAGGGCCCCGTGGCGGATACCGATGCAACCGCCGGGAATCGTCGGGAAAACGTGCACTCCGAGGATGCCGTCAACATCTTGCATCGCCCCGTCTTTAATCATCCATTGAGCACCTTGGGCAATCTCTTCCGCCGGCTGAAACAAGAAGCGGACGTGACCGGGCATTTTTTCCTCTAGCTGAGACAATATCATGGCTGCGCCCAAACCGACGGTGGTGTGGATGTCGTGGCCGCAGGCGTGCATGACTCCCTCGTTGCGGGAGGCAAAATCTAAGTTTGTGCGTTCTTGAATCGGCAAAGCGTCCATATCGGTGCGAATTGCCAGCCACCGGGACTCGCTGCTGGTGCCTTTGAGTTCGCCGATAACTCCTGTTTTGCCGATTCCTTCGATGGCGCGGACTCCGCTGGATGCGAGAACTCCGGCTACGTAGGCGGCGGTTTGATATTCTTGGCCGCTGAGTTCGGGGTGGGAGTGGATGTGGCGGCGAATTTCGATTAAGCGGGGTGCTAGGGTGGCGGCTACTTCTTTGATGCGGGAAAGCATGAATTTAGTTGGGGAGTGCGGTACAAGTTGTAGTCAACTAGGGTAACGCATATGTTTGGGGGTGAACAGGGTTACAAGGCGCAAAAGTGCGATCGGGCTTTTAGATAGCAATCCTATTCCGTTTGTGAATAATATTTTTTTATATTCGCATATAAAAGAGATAAAAGAGAGGCAGAAACCGCGAACAAAACTCAAAATTTTAGGTTCAAATGCTGATTTTCAGTAGAGAATCTCTGGTTGTAATCTCATTTTCGTGTTTCTAGGAAAGCGGTGGAACTGGAAGGGGGGGAATTGCCTTATTTGTTTAAAGTAACTATTTTTTCACTACCGAGTTATGCGATTTTAGGCTTTACGTTAAGTGTTTTAGTCTTAGCAATTACCTCTCTTGGTCAAAAACAGGTTGCTGAATTTGACCCTTTGGATCGGGTTTCGGGTTAGAGGAAAAAGAAAACCCAACTCCAACACAAAATAAACTGCCCGACAGGTTGGCAGTTGAGAATGACCCATTAGCGTAGAGCTCAAAGGTTAATTGCTGCTGGGTTCATCTTCTGTAGTCTTTTTAGCCAAGTAAGCATCTACAGCTTGAGAGACAATCCGACTGACGAGATTGCTGACTGTCCGGTCTTCTTTCTTGGCCCAATCTTCCAAGACGTTGTAGGCGTTTGGAGGAACGTAGCTGGTGACTCGTTTTAGGTTTTTTGCTGGCAAGTTAGGCAACTGGGAATTTACTTCATACATCGATCGTACTTTCTTTGTACGCCTCTTGCACGGTGACACTCGGTGTGATACCGTGTAAATAGTCAAACACAAAACCCCCACCGGTCAGAGTTGCAATCGTTCGGTGGGGGCTTCAACTCCCATATTTAGGAGGAAACTCTATGATATCACCGCCGAAATCAGTTCCAGAACTGCTCCGGGAAGAAATTCCTGATGTACCTCAAGGTAAGCAACCGATTCGTTTGCTGTTGTGTGGCGTTCCCAAAGCGGTAGACAGCATCGTTAATCTGTTGCACGTTTTAGGTTTTGCAGAAGTTGGGGAATGGAGCCCGCCTCTACCATCGCCTCTAGCGGGTGAGGTGATTCGGATTTTAACCCGTTACTGGAAAGAGTAATTGTTGAGGGCGATCGTATGAATTGAAAAAGTGCGATCGTCCATTAACTCACTTCCAAAAGTTGTCTCAAAAACTCAATAAAATTTGCCAAAGCAGGAACCTGCTTCTTTGTCTGTTCGCTGACCCAATTATTATCAGCAATACTTGTTGTATTAGTCTTCCCAGGTTTGAGAACGCTGACAACAGTAGCAAGTAAAGCTTTTTCTCGATCGAAATTTTTCCATTTTAAAGCTTTTATATCTGATTGTGAGAACTGATTTAGATATGAACTAGCTTTCTCCATGTACGCGGGATAAGCTATCTGTCCGCACTCGCACAGTAAAGTATCTAAAACACCTTGCTGCTGATTGTCTGGCAAAATATATATTCCTGTACGCGGGCTATTAGTATCTACAACACCAGGGTTAACTGGAAAATTAGGAAAATAACTGCGGAATTTGTTAGAATATGTTGCGACAATGCGATCGGGAGTTGATTTGTCACAATCGGCAACTATCCCGAAGGCTGCCAAGTTTGTTTGATACTCAGAATTAGCAGACAAAATGTCATCCAAATTAGTCACAATATTGCTTCCTTCGCCTTCATAAATTGCTACCGATAGGCTCTCTGTGAACAGAATAGAAGGCATATTAAGACGTTTGTACAAGCTTCCTTGTTTGGGATACTTAGGAATAAATTTGTGCCAGAATTTATCGAATTTACTCTCCAATTCTTTTGACATATCCAATCTTGTCAACTTATCCAATTTATCCCACTCTTCCCGAAAATCTTTAAAACCCAAAAGCTTGAGAACCTTGCCGACAAAGGCCTGATCGTGTGGGCCTTCTACTCCAATAATGGCATATCTCACACGCGAACCTCCAGACCTAAATCCTCCCGCAATCTGTGCAGTCTTTCCCGTTCAAGTCTGATTGCTTTAGTTTGTGACTCCTTTTTTTCCAAACGATAAAGAACTAAATCTGTCTCGGAATTGCTAGCCTCCAACATCGCATCAATTGCTTCTAAACTGTGGGTAGTTGCAAATAACTGCACGTCTAATCGCTGACACCAATCCACAATCCAAGCAAAGGAACTGCCAAGTGCGACCGTATGAATTGCTGTTTCTATCTCGTCAATTAATAAAACGCCACCCTCCACTTTTACCAGTGTTAAAGCAATGAACAGCAAACGCCGCACTCCATCACCAAAAGCACTAAGCGGCGAAATACCTACACGTTTGTGATCGATGTAGAGGCTGGGACGTTTGCCAGTTTGCGACAAAATTACTAAATCAGTAATTTCTGAATCCATCTGTTGCAGTAATTTTATTACTTCGGGCTTAATACCCAACAAAATAACTTCTGACAGCAAGCTAATTTGTAACTGTTCTATTCTGTGAGAAAACGGTGTTACTGTATCAATTGGTAGTACCGCCGTCGAGCGATTTTTTCTGTTAACAAAACGCTGATTTTCCCAAATTTCAAAACTTAGTGATAATTCATCAGGGCTAAAAGTTGTTGCTACTTTGAGTTCTAACTCAGCACCTCGGAGAATATTGTCAAATTCTATTTCCTCAATTTCTAGTTGAGATTCTGAGCTATTTTCTCCCTCGCCTAACTCCGAAACTCCTTCAAACTCTCGGTAAATTGCTCTCAATTCTGTTACAGGAAAATCGCCAGTACTTGAAACATAAGTTTCTCCTTCGTAGACATGGACATGAGAGACTTCACTGTTTTGAGGAAACAGCCATCTAAGAGCATCTAGCTGGGGTTTGCGGGAAGATTTAATCTCTCTGCGCCACGATGTGTTTAGCCATTCCAGCGGATCTAAGGGGCGACAATAGGTTGATATCGCCTCTAAAACGCTGGTTTTACCTGAGTTATTCCCACCAACCAATATGTTGATTTGGCCCAAGTCGTGCAAGTGCAAATCTCGCAGGCCTCGGAACCGATGAATGGTTAAATTGTCAAGGTGTTTCATAATTATGACTTGGGCGTATAAGTCGATCGCACTTGCAACTCCTTCAACTGCTTCTCATCCACATCAGACGGCGCATTCGCCAATAAACAGCACACTTGCTGCGTCTTCGGAAACGCAATGACATCTATGATAATTATAGTGTTTTTAGTCTAAAGACGTGCCATGTAATTATGGCATTAACTAAATCTCTCAATAAACATATCGGGAGTAACAATTTCGACTGCTTGAAAAGGAGTTAATACCAATAAATCCAAATCACCCGTAACAATTACATTGGCATTACCACTAACAGCCAACTCTAAAAACTTATTATCTTTTTCATCTCGACAAACAGTGATGTTTTCTGTAATAGAAACTAATTGGGATGAACTGATAAATTTCAGTAAAAATACTTGGCGATCTTCCAAAGAAAGATACTTCTTAAACTTTTTACGATTTAAAACTTGCTCTAATTCATTTAAAGTCGTTTCAGAATATAAAATTATTCCTTTTGTTTCTGCCAACTCAATCGCCCGAAATGGGACTGAGGTTTTAAACAGTAAAGCACTGATTAAAACATTCGTATCAATGACAAATCTATTCGTCATTATTATCTGCTAAAATGTCTTGTAAAATTTCAGGCGTTAAGCCTCGCTGCATGGCCCGATCCGAAATTTCTGCCATAACCTGCGTTAAAGTTTTATTGTGTAAATTTTCTCTAAAAAACAATTGAATAATCAAACTTAACTCTTGCTGAGTCTTAGGACTAGCTTCTTCAAACGCTGTCTTAATATTTTCATCAACTTGAATCGTAATTATTGCCATAGCCGTTAAAAAAAGTGTTAATACGAAAACATTTTTTTCTAACTCTATTTTATCACACATCTTGCACCATTCTCAAGAACAGGCAAGATGCCTGTTCCACAACAGATGAATTTTCGCGGTGGGCACGCGAGCCCGCCCTGAAAGGATTATTGAGAATGGTCAAGGTATTCTACATACTTATGACTTCGGCGTATAAGTCGATCGCACTTGCAACTCCTTCAACTGCTTCTCATCCACCCCAGCCGGCGCATTCGTCAGCAAACAACCCGCCTGCTGCGTCTTCGGAAACGCAATCACATCGCGAATAGATTCCTCACCAGCCAACAGCATCACCAACCGATCCAAACCGTAAGCAATGCCTCCGTGGGGCGGAGTTCCATACTCAAACGCATCCAACAAAAAGCCAAACTTATTGTAAGCTTCCTCAGTCGATAAGCCGATCGCGTCAAACACCTTTTCCTGAACTTCCCGCTGATAAATCCGCAGAGAACCACCACCGATTTCTGTACCGTTTAACACCAAATCGTAAGCTTGAGCTCTCGCAGTTTTCAAATCGTTAATATCGTCGGGATGCGGCGCAGTAAACGGGTGATGCAATGCTTCCAAACGCTTCTCGTCAGCGTTCCATTCAAACATCGGGAAATCTGTCACCCACAGCAGATTCATCTTGTCTTTGTCAATCAATCCCAATTCGTTACCGACAAACAAACGCAATCTATCCAAAGTCTTATTGACAGTTGTCACATCAGCCGCTGCGAATAACAACAAATGACCTGGTTGCGCGCCCGTGCGATCGAGCAATTCCTGTTTTTGCGCTTCCGTCAGATTATCCTTAATTGCGCCGATCGTATCAATTTCGCCATTATCCCGCACCCGAATGTAAGCCAATCCCTTCGCACCGGCGTCGCTGGCTTCCTTAAACAAATCGCCTTTTGGACCCGGTTTAATCCGCACGTTAGAAATCGCATCATTCCCGCCCGGAATCGGCAAAACTTTCACAATTCCGCCCGCAGCAACCGCCCCGGAAAATACCTTAAATCCCGAATCTTTCATCAAATCGGAAACATCAACTAATTCCATACCGAAGCGAGTGTCTGGTTTGTCGCTACCATAGCGATCCATTGCTTCCGCGTAAGTCAAGCGCGGAAAAGGACGAGGCACTTCTACGCCTTTGACACTTTGGAAAATCTGGGAGACTAAACCTTCGTTTAATTCGATAATTTCTTCTAAAGACATGAAACTCATTTCCATGTCTAATTGTGTGAATTCTGGCTGTCTGTCTGCGCGCAAATCTTCATCGCGGAAACAGCGGGCAATTTGATAATATCTGTCCAAACCCGAAACCATTAACAATTGTTTGAACAACTGCGGCGACTGCGGCAAAGCGTACCAATCGCCCAAGTTGACGCGGCTGGGCACTAAATAATCTCTCGCACCTTCAGGAGTCGATCGCGTTAAAATCGGTGTTTCAACTTCAATAAAACCTCCCACATCTTCCAAATGGCGGCGCATAGCTTTCACAACTTGGTGGCGAAGCTGCAAATTGCGACTCATACGATCGCGCCGCAAGTCCAAATAGCGATATTTCAGCCGCAAATCTTCCCGCACGCTTTCATTTTCCGCCGTCGCCACCTGAAACGGTAACTGTTTGCGAACCGCATTCAACAATTCAATTTCGTCAGCGTAAATTTCCACCTCACCCGTAGGCAATTTCGGGTTGAGGGAGTCTTCGGGGCGGCTGCTGACTCTACCCGTAATTTTAAGCACGTATTCGCTGCGTAAAGCCTCAGCCCCGTGATATGAATCGGGGGTGCGTTCAGGATCGCTGACAATTTGCACAATACCCGATCGATCGCGCACATCCAGAAAAATCACCCCGCCATGATCGCGGCGGCGATCCACCCAGCCGTAAAGGGTGACAGTCTCTCCGATGTGTTTGCTTCGCAGTTCGCCGCAGTAGTAAGTTCTCATGGTTGGGGGTTATGGACTAAAAATAAAGCTTTTTGATTATAGCGCTTAGTGTCAAAACCTTTTATGAACGCAAGATGCCTGTTCCACAAGAAAATTCAACCTTTGTGGAACAGGCATCTTGCCTGTTCTTTAAATATCAACAGCCAAGATGCCTGTTTCACAAGAAAATTCAATCTTTGTGGAACAGGCAAGATGCCTGTTCTTTAAATATCAACAGGCAAGATGCCTGTTCCACAAGAAAATTCAATCTTTGTGGAACAGGCATCTTGCCTGTTCTTTAAAATGGTGTCATATCTAAGTTTAATCCTTCTTGTCAAAAAACGCCGTCAGCGCGTTCCATGCAGACTTAGCCGCATCCGTCAAGCGAGTGCCGATCGACTCAATTTGCTTCACAATAAGGTGCCAATTCTTTTCAGCTTCCGTGTGAATGTGGTCAACAGCTTGTTCGATGCGATCGCGTTCGATCAATTTATTTTGTTCCACCGCTTCTCGCGCTTGTCGCACTGCTTTCAAATAAGCTTCGCGACTGACTTCGCCTGCATCTTGCACCTGCGCTTGCGCCCGCGTTTTAATCGCATCTACCACCAGCCAATTTTTCTCAGTTTCTTTCTTAATCAGCCTGACTGCTTCTGTGAATCTCTCGTGGGCGAGATCCTTATTTTCTTCGATCGCCCCGGAGGCCTTATTCACAGCTTTTAAATAAGCTTCGCGGGTGAGTTCGCCCGCTGCTTGCACTTCGGCGGTGGCGCGTTTTTTAATTGCTTCAAACAGCGCCGCAGTTTCTGCGATCGCCTCATCAGTCGCGTCTGGCATCTCTTTTTTGACGATCGCCGTCGTTTCGAGAGTTGCCTCTAAAATTGGTTCCTCGGTTACTTTTGGATCTGTCATATCAATCTTCTCCTGTGGTAGTAAACATTTTCAAAAAATCTCACAGTCCCTGGATGCAGACTTTGTAGGTGTAGCACCAGAAGGAATTGTGGTCTTTTATACAGACTTTGTAGGTGTAGCGCCAGAAAGACTTCTGGCATTTAATAAAAACTAGGCAATTCTTGTTCCAGCTTTATCAACTTTTGTATCCGCGCTTACCTAGTTGGAATGACCTCAGTTTTATTATATTATATCTACCAAAGTTGCTCTCGTGTGTAGGGTACCGCCAAGTTGCAGGTACGGTTTAGCTAAACAGACGGGAATCCCCACACTATATCGCTTCGATTAGTGTGGGATGAAAGGCGCGTGAGGTGAGGATTCCACCCGTCAAGCAATTCAAAACTATGTTTTGAGCGGTGGGCGGGTGGATGACGAGACAACCAAATTCTTTATTCAACGGGTCTATTTTGTCCTTCAATATACTTTTTTAATTGCTCCCCAGTCACGCCACCACAGGAGACAATAAAATATCCATTCGTCCAGAAAACATCCTTCCAGTAGACTTTTTCAACTTCAGTCACAAACTCTTTCCGCAAGTACCGACTAGATACAGTCTTGAGGTTGTTTATAAGTTTGCTTGGCTCAGTTTGCGGAGTGTACTGAAGTAGTAAATGTACGTGGTCGCGTTCACCATTGAATTCTACCAATCTTCCTTCCCACTTTTCCATGAGATCCTTAAAAATCTCCTCAAGTCTTGTCAGCATTAAATCCGTCAGAACTTTCCGCCGATACTTGGTGGTCAACACTAAATGACACTTGAGGTCGGAAACACCTCTGGCTTTATGGATAAAATCTTGACTCATACCATTGACACTAAATAACGTGTTCTGGTACAGTAACACTAATTGATATGTACTGACTACGCTCTAATATTGACAAAGGAATGAGAACTTCTTACCAGTATCGATTACGTCCAACAAAGTTACAAGCCATTGAAATTGACAGATGGCTGTCAATGTTATGTGCACAGTACAATTATTTGTTGGCTGATCGATTCAATTGGTACGAGCAAAACCGTTCTCCCATCAATGCGTGTCCGCTAGTTTGCCACTTACCTCAACTGCGCGACAACCCACAATACTACGATCAAAAAAAGACGTTACCTCAACTCAAAAAAACTCACCCTTGGTATGCTGAGATTTACTCTCAAGTCCTTCAAGATGTAGTTAAGCGAGTCAAGGTAACTTTTGATCGTTTTCTAAAAGGTGACAGCAGTGGAAAGCGTAGCGGTAGACCTCGATTTAAACCACGCAGTCGTTATCGCACGTTTACTTATCCTCAAGTTAAAGATGGCTGTTTACAGAAAAACTTAATCAACTTGCCGATGCTCGGAAAAGTTAAAGTTGTTTTGCACCGTTGCATACCTGATGGATTCAAGATCAAAACCGTCTCTATTACCAAAAAAGCTGATGGGTATTATGTAACTCTCAGCTTGGAAGATTCAACAGTCCCTGAAGTTAAACCGGATTTTAATTCAAACAAGATTACTGGAATTGATGTTGGGCTGAAGAATTTTTTGACAACATCAGAAGGCGAGACTGTGGCAATTCCTCAACATTACCGCAATGCGGGGAAACGTCTGCGAACTATTCAGAAGCGAGTCTCGCGTCGCAAGAAAAGCAGCAACCGAAGACAGAAAGCAGTTAAGCAACTGGGAAGATGTCACAAGAAAGTAGCAGACAAGCGTAAAGACTTTCACTTCAAGACCGCTAACGAGCTGTTGAAAAAATATGATCTTGTTGCGGTTGAAGACTTGAATGTTAAAGGACTTGCTCGTACAAAATTAGCTAAATCTGTGTTGGATGCTGGGTGGTCAAGCTTTCTGTCGATTCTAACAAATAAAGCTGTAAATGCTGGTTTGTTGGTAATCCCAGTAAGTGCCTACAATACTTCACAATATTGCTCTAGTTGCGGCGAAAAAGTACCGAAAAAGCTGCATGAAAGATGGCATGACTGCCCCCATTGTGGGTGTAGTCTTGACCGCGATCATAATGCAGCTATCGTAATCAAGAATAAGGCGGTGGGTCATCCCGTCATTAAAGCTCAGTCAATGTCCGAAGCAATAGCTGGAGTCGCTGAGAAGCCTACACGATACTGTACTCAGTTGGTGTAGGAGTATGTCACCGCACTTAAATTTGTGATAAGTCTCTCTACCTAAAAAAACACACACCCATAAACTTGGTTTCTCAACACAATAAAACGGGTCACTTTAATAGTTTCACTTTTCCAACTGCAAATCTTCGCTCTCGTCCGTATATAACAAGTGGTGACATCTTTGAGCGTGCAGTAAAGATTGAGGAAATTCGTACTGAGATAAGAGCACCTCTTCGAGCGCAACTTTCATTTGATTGGCACAGATATGCGGCGGCACTTTGCCAATTCCCGTACCCATGCCGGGAATAGCGATAGTTTCAATGATATGTTTGACTGGCGTTCCATCGGGGACTGAGCCAAATTTTACCAGCGTCAAAATAGCGCGGGTTGCTAGATAAACATTTACTGTTTCTCTTAAAACTGTGGGGACGCGCATAATGGGTGCAGCTATTAAATAGGGAATTTCATCATGATCGGTGTCTACAATTTCTGCCCTTCCTACTAAGAGTTCGCCGTGATGTCGAGCCTGAATTAGTTTTTGCAAGCGTTCAAGAACCTGCCCTCCAAAATATTCCGAAATTTCTAACTCTAAGCCGTCGTCCATGAAACCAAAACTATTCCCCGGACTAACAATAGCATCGCATTTCACATCAAATATTGAACCGTGATGTATCTTTACATTTTCCATATTGCCGCAAGTGCTTTGCCACGCTCTAACTAAACCATCGTCTAAGGTAGCCAGCACAATTTGCATAAATACTCTCTCTTAATTTTAATTGCCAACAGCTAGAGCGATCGCCAATTTAATCCTACAATACTTTACATAAGTCGGCTGAATTTAAAATTCATCTCGATTTCAACTAGCAAATGTTCAATAGCTACGACATTTTTTGAGCGCACACACCCTTAAGCTAATACAGGCAGAGCTTTTAACGGGGTTGCTACCCTGTCAGGTTTAGGTGTGATGATGTGTACTGCATCGTGTTTTCCGGCTGAGGGGCTAAAGTCTGCAAGCTGTTTCCCTATCTTGTTTTCAGTTTACTCTTTCTCGCTTGAACTCACGTTTAATAAATAATGCTTATGGCGCTCCTATATCGCTGTTCTCAAAAGAACGGTTGAGGATTTAAACAGCGTTTGGTGCGTTTATGCTCGTACATTAGTTTGTCAGCCTTTGCCAGCAATTGTTCTAATAAAACTTCATTGTTTAAATCCCCAAACTCCACACCAAGACTTATTGATATATAAGCTCGCTCGGACTGTTGATTAAAGCGATCTATATTTTCTTGCAGCCGACCATGAAAATTACTAGATGAATCACCCGAAAAGTTAGGAATAAATAAAGCAAATTCATCTCCTCCCAGTCGAGCCACAATATCCGCCTCACGAAAGGTTTGCTTCAATATTTGAGCTGCGTCAACGATTACTCTATCTCCCATTTCGTGTCCTAAAGTGTCGTTAATCTTTTTCAAACCATCTAAATCAGCGAACAAAATAAAATAGGATGTTTGCGTGCGTCGAGCAATTCTTAATTGTTGATTGGCTAGTAAAAAGAAGCCTCGTCGGTTATATAATCCAGTTAATTCATCGGTCACAGATAGCTGCCTTACTTCTGCTTCTGCTCTCAGACGTTCTTGGATTTCGTGTTCTAAACGTTGGTTTTGTTCGAGCAGTTGTTGGCGTTGCTGTTGGATGAGTAATTGATTTTTTACTCGCATCAGCACTTCCTGGTCTTGAAACGGTTTGGTAATATAGTCTACACCACCCAGTTCAAAGGCTAGTACCTTGTTTTCCACTCGTTCAAGCGCACTGATAAAAATAACCGGGATCTGAGCACTCGCTTCCGATGCTTTTAACTTTTGGCAGACTTCGTACCCATTCATCTCCGGCATATTGATGTCCAGTAAAATCAGACTCGGTGGCTCGCGATGAATACCTTGGAGTGCCATTCTGCCGTTGAGCGCTTTACGGACAATATAGCCCTGTGACTCTAGAATTTTGGCTAACAAGCGCAGATTGTCTGGGGTATCGTCCACGATGAGAATATTCGTTTGGGCCGCAAGTTTGAATAGAGTTGTCATGTCTTCTTCCTAAATCTGGGTGAGAGTTGCGATCGCTTCAAGCTGAAAGTTATCGACCAGAGATGTCATCGCCGCGATGAAATCTTGTTTCTCCTTGGGAATTTGAGCGATAAGTTCATAAAGCTTATTATCACTAAGATCTAGTGCTGCTTCATGAACTTCTGCAATCCACGTGGTTGGCATGGTTTTCAAGTCTGGAGTAAATATCTTTGGTGGCGAAGCTGATGAGTCTGGCGGAACTTTTTCGGCGTAGCAGTAGCGGACGCCCAAGTGATGAGCTATTTTGTCGAAAAGTGTGTCTTCATTAAACGGCTTGGCAATGTAGTCATCGCAACCGACTTGCAGGCTGGCGATACGATCGTCTTCAAAAGCATAGGCAGTGAGGGCAATGATGCGTGTAATTTGTCTTTTGTCCTGTGACATTTGCCCTGAGTTGTCTGCTGATGACTCATGACTAATGACTAATGACTGTTGCGCTCGAATCTGTCTCGTCGCTTCATAACCATCCATGACAGGCATTTGAATGTCCATCAAAATCAGGTCAGGGTGCCATGTTTGCCAACGAGCGATCGCCTCTACCCCATTTTCCACCGCACACACATCAAACCCAACTGACTTCAGCAGTGTCACCAGCAGTTGCCGATTTTCTAGAACGTCTTCTACTACTAGAATTCGGGAGATAGCTTGTCCAGGTTCGAGCCCGATAATCCGATCGCTAATTTCAGGTTCCTCTAAATCAACGGACTCTGGTAGTTCCAAAACGACTTGGCAGGTAAAAGTCGAGCCTTGATCTAGGGTGCTTCCCACGGTGATATCGCCTCCCATCAGACGCGCAAACTCACGACTGATAGACAGTCCTAAACCTGTTCCTCGATCGTGACGATCGCGATTGCTTTGCCTGAAAGCGTCAAAAATTGATTCTAAATCTGAGGGAGAAATGCCAGATCCGGTATCCTCAACTTCGAGACACAGGGTAATAGTTCGTTGAATATCGGGTTGATTAGTGGCGCGATCGCGATTTGTACCGGATGATATATCATCTGATGAAAAAGCTCGTCCGCGCAGCACTATGCTTCCTGTTGTTGTAAATTTGATCGCGTTCCCAAGCAGATTAATCAAAATTTGGCGAAGTTTTGCTTGATCGCCACAGACATAACGGGGGACAGTAGCATCCCACTCGCTGCTCAAATGTAACCCTTTCTCAGGCGCTTTGATGGTGAACATCTCGTTAATAGAACCTAGCAGTCGATGCAGATTAAAACAGCTTCGACTCAGTACCATTTGCCCTGCTTCAATCCTAGACATTTGCAAAACATCGTCGATCAATGTCAGCAAGTGTTCTCCACTACGGGTAATAATCCCTAAATGCTCTTGAAATTCTTCTGGGATATAGGGGCTGTGGTTCATAAGCTGGGTAAATCCCAGAATGGCGTTGAGTGGCGTTCTGAGCTCGTGGCTCATGTTGGCAAGGAACTGGCTTTTGGCACGGTTGGCTATTGCTGCCCTTTCTGCAGCGTGTTCTAGGGCAGCTTGCGAAAATTCTAACACCGCCAGCATGAGGATATGTCTCATTTCGGCGGCCGCTTCTAACTCTGCAATCTGCCACGGAGAAGACATCTCCCGCACTGTCTCTTGCCACAGTTCAAAGGATTTGCGGGGACACAGGTGCATTTTTCCAATTTCGTCGATCGACACAGCATCATGTGGATTACCCGCCCAGTTTACGGTTTGAATTTGTTCGGGTCGGAACCACAGGATGTGGTATGACTTTTGTATGGCGTAGCATAGCAAGATTGAGATTGCTAAAACACCGCTAGCTCGATCCTTAAATTGCTTGGCTTGGGGATACAACTGAGACAAAGAAGCTGTTGCAAACACTCGTTCTTTGTTCTGTTGCAGCAACCACTGCACGAGCTCGCCAACCTCAGCTTCAGATGGTGTTTTACCCACCAATGTCAGACCACCATCGAGCAGAATAGCAGCTCCCTGAGCATGAACTAAATCTAGCAGTTGAGAAGCATTTTCGGTCAATACTTGTTCGATAAAATTAGAATCTCGCCGGAATGCCTGCTGAAGTTGATCCTGAATAGTTTTCGCCTGCGCTCGGTAAACGTTCAATTCTCGCTCTTGCTGATGTACCAGTTCGATCGAGGCAAATTGTCCTAAAAATTCACAGGTTTTGCGAGTTTCGTAATCGACCAATCGCGGGCTGTAATGGTGACAGGCAATTAATCCCCACAGGCGCCGATCGTCAATTAACGAAATCGTCAGTGTCCCAGCAACTCCCATATTCTGCAAATATTCAATGTGGTAGGGAGATACTCCCCTTAACACACAAGCACTTAGATCCTGGGGTGTATCGGTTACGGGATGGTTGGTAGGAATTAGGCTGGCCGGAGTGTAATTGATATTGGGAATTTGGCGTATCCAATTGCGGTAAAACAATTTGCGGGCGGGTACGGGAATATCGCTCGCCGGGTAATGCAATCCCAGGTAGCTTTCTAGATAGCTTTCTTTCTCTTCAGCAATCACCACCCCATGCTCATCTGCTTCAAAACGATAGATCATCACGCGATCGAACCCGGTCATGGCTTTCACTTCTCTAGCAATGGTTTGAGCTAAATCCGAAATATCGATCGCACTGCGAAAGTTGAGGATAACTGTTTGCAGATGATGATAAAAATCGATTGAACGATCATTTTCAATAGTCAATTGGGGTTCTAGCTCCAGAATCAACTCATCTGGTAGTTGATGCAGTGTGCTTCTAAATGTTTGAATTTTGCCATCTTTTAGACATATTTTTATATCAAAAGTATTATGAATGTTGAGTTGTTCTTCATTGAGATGCCTGACAATTTCTTGTACTCGATCGTGACCCCATAAATCTGGCAATGGCTGACCTAGCAATTCTTGGGCACAAATGCCAAAAAACAGTTCTACATTTTCGCTAGCTTGTAAAATATTGAGGCTGTTTTCTTGCAGCAATAAAACGATTCCGTGGGGCTGAATATGACCGGGAGCATACACTGATTCTTCAGTGCATTCCTCTAAATTTGTTAAATTTAAAGGAGTGATTTCGGAGACTTTGGTAATTTTATGAGGCATTTTAGAGCAGTAATTTTCAATATAAATTAAGGAGGTTTTGTTCAAGAATTACGAATAACTCGATTGTATTCTTGTGTGCTGTTCCTAATTCCCTAGTCCTAATCAAACGTTTAACTGCACAACAGCTTATAAATCCAATGGAGGAATTCCACTGGGGAAATTACCTTGAATTAGATTAATGATTTTCTCAAATTGATACTGATTGGCGAGTTCCGTCAGATGAGTACCGAATTGAGCGAGGTCTGAGGAAAGTTGAGCTACCAGTTCAACGATCGCAACATCATCCCCACATAAAGCAGCATCTTCCAACTGAACCACCCATACTTTTGGTAATGTCGCCAGAAGCGTTGGATCGAGGGAATCTGAAACCCCAGGGGAAACAGAACAGAGGTAAGAAGGAAAACAATCTGTTCCCCGTTCCCCCTTTTTTGTTTCCTCTTCCTCATATACATACTCTAAACTTAGGTATTCCGCCATCTTAAGAAATAGGGTCTGTTCCCGGAAGGGCTTGCTGATGTAGTCGTTGCAGCCAGCAGCTAAGGCGAGGGCGCGATCGCTCTGCGACGCCTGGGCCGTAAGTGCAATAATGATACTGTTGTGTCCGTCTTCCATTGCCCGAATTTGCTTCGTAGCCTCGTATCCATCTAACACGGGCATCCGAATGTCCATCCAGGTTAGGTCGGGTTGCCATTGTTGCCAAATCTGCACCGCTTGTTGTCCGTTGGTAGCTTCTTTTACCTCTAATCCTAATTGTGTCAGTAATCTGACCATTAGCAAGCGATTTTCTGCTTGATCGTCAACCACCAAAATGCGATGATCCAGTTGACTGGGAGCCAGCCCAATCACCAGGCGATTATTCTCTTCGGGTGTAACATTAACTCCACTGATGGGGCTGACGGGAAGGGTAAAGGTGAAGGTACTCCCCTGTCCCACAGTGCTGCTGACAGAAATTTTTCCGCCCATGAGTTCCAACAATTTGCGGCTGATGGTTAGACCTAACCCGGTACCGCCGATCGATCGCTTCCCAGCTTGGGCTTGCACAAACGCATCGAAGATAGTATTGAGTTCGACCGATGCAATCCCTACACCTGTGTCAGCGACTACAAACTGGAGAATCGGCCGAGTAGTGGTTAATGCCCCTGTACCGTCCGCCTTAATGCTGACTTGCAAACTAATGCTTCCCCGATCGGTAAATTTGATGGCATTACTCAGGAGATTGAGCAAAACTTGGCGCAGTTTTTGAGCATCGGCAATAATAAATTGGGGAACTTCTGGCGCAATCTCGAAACAAAGGTCAAGTCCTTTAGAACTTGCTCGTTCCGCCAACATATTTCGGAGGGAATGCAGCAGCGAAATTAAGTCAAATCCGCTTTCTTCCACTGTGAAGTGTCCCGATTCAATTTTGGAAAGATCCAACACATCGTTAATCAAACTCAAGAGGTGCTCCCCACTCCGCCGAATTGTTTGCAGGTCTTCTTTTTGCTTGCAAGTTAAAGAGGGGTCATGGGTCATCACCTGGGCAAATCCTAGAATTACGTTGAGAGGAGTGCGTAATTCATGGCTCATATTGGCTAGGAAGGTACTTTTTGCCAAGTTCGCTGCTTCTGCTGCTTCCATTGCGTGCAGCAGTGCCAGTTCTTTCCGTTTGCGATTGCTGATGTCTTTGTGCGTTCCAATCATTCGTAAAGGCTTACCATCTTCATTGTAGGCAACGACTTTCCCGTAGTTAGCGATCCACTTCCACTCACCTGACTTGCAACGCACACGATAGTCAAAGGCATACTTAACTGAGCTATCTTGCAAGTGACTATTCAGAGACTCCAAAACCCAGAATTTATCATCAGGATGAATGATCTGGTTCCAGACGTTCACATCCATCACCAATTCACCCGGCTTGTAACCCAGCATTTCCTGGTAGTAGGAATTAATGTAAACTTCTCCAGTTTCAATTTTCCAATCCCATAGTCCATCTCCAGAGGCTTCTAGTGCCAGCATTAAGCGTTCCTCACTCCGTTGTAAAGCGGTTTCCGCTTGATGCTGTCGCGTCACATCGATCGCCACACCACCTACTAGCATTTGCCCAGATAAGTCGGGGATGAGAAATTTGTAAACCAGAAACTCACCCAGGGTTCCATCTCGACGGGACGCAATCTCAATCGTTTCCATTAGCTCGTTGGTTTGAGCAACCGTTTGGATATTGTCTAAAAATTGTTGGGCAATGGCGACGGGGTAAAGTTCAAAAATCGATTTTCCAATCAGATCCTCAGTGGGTAACTCGAAGGTATTGAGATAAGTCTGGCTGGCATAGAGCATTACACCATTTCCATCGGTAATCCAGGCAGGGGCAGGGCTGTGATTCATAAAGGCTTGGAAGCGAGTTTCACTCTCTCGGAGTGCCTGTTCTGCTTGTTGGCGTTCGGCTTCGTTCCGTTTGCGATCGCTGATATCCCGGCAAATACACAAGTGCATCATCTCACCTTCTAATTCCACCCGGCTCCAGCTAATTTCCACGTCATACTCCGAACCATCCTTACGCCGATGTCGCGTCTCAAACAGAGGAAGATTTTTCTCTTTTGTTAACATAACTTGTAGTTCTTCCTTCGTCCATTGAGCATCCCAATCAAAGACATTAAGATTCATGGTTTCTTCCAGGGTGTAGCCCAGCATCCGCGCAAAACTCGGGCTAAAATCGACTATTTTTCCGAGCCGATCCATGATAACAACACCGTCCAGGGAAGTGTTGAAAAAGCCTTTACTTCGCCGAAGTTCCTGTTCGAGTGCAACTTCGGCTTTTTTGCGATCGCTAATATCTTTCATGAAGCAGTAATGCCCCAAAAATTGCTGCTGTTCGTCGTAAGTTGAAATCATCACCATTTGTTTGTAAAAAACCGAACCGTCTTTACGAATTCCTTTCATTTCAACTTCCACTCTGCCCTCTTTCACCATCTGCCAATAGAGGGTCATCAGTTTTTTCAAGTCCTCGGGATGTATCGTATTTTCCCAGGACATCCCGATCATTTCTTCTGGGTGATAGCCTGTCATGTCAGCATAAGCTTTATTCACATAGAGATAACGCCCTTGTACATCCAGTTTGGAAATGCCGGACACCGCATTTTGCATCACCTCACTCATTTCTTTACGCTCTGCTTCTGCGTGTTTGCGATCGGTGATATCTTCTGAAAAACAAAGTAGGTACTGGGGCTGATGCTGCTCGTCGTAAATGGGAATCTTCACAGTATGCAGCCAACGTTGACCCAGACTATGACTGTCAATAACTTCTTCGAGAATATCCTCAGTTTTACCTTTCTCAAAGGCTTCTCTATCCTTTTGGTCAAAAAATATAGCCTGTTCTATTGGGAAAAAATCATAACAGCTTTTGCCGATCGCTTGTTCGGATGAGATGCCAAATAACCGTTCGCTGGTTTTATTCCAAAACTGAAATCTGCCAAATCGTTTAGGCTCTGCGTCCTTAACAAAAATTGCCACCGGTAGATGATCCAACAGTGCTTGTAAGAAATTGCGAGTTGTTTGGATTTCCTGCTCTACTTTTTTGCGCTTAGTAATATCAATAAAGGTAACTACAACTTGTGTAATTTGACCGTTTTTATCGATCTCGGGGTAGGCATTAACTAATACCCAAACACAACTATCAATGTCTTTTTTAATTCCTAATAGATAATTTTTCCGGGAACTTCCAGTGGATAAAACCTGATTGACCGGATATTCCTGTAGGGGCAGAACGCTGCCATCTTCCCGCACAAAATGCCAGGCCGGAGATATCGCGGTTTTTCCCAGCATTTGATCCATTGAAAGCCCTAGTAATTCACCCGCCGTTTCATTACATAATTGGATGCTGGTATCTGTCGCATGAATCACAAAACCCGCATTTAAGTTATCGATCAATTGCCGATATCTGGCTTCGCTTACCTGTAAAGCAACTTCAGCTTGCTTGCGCTCCGTAATGTCGCTGTGAGACCCAGCCATCCGAATTACCTTACCTGCATTATCCCAAAGTGCCTGACCGCGATCGAGAATCCATTTGTAGGAACCATCTTTGCAGCGAATACGATGTTCTGTGAGATAGAAAGGAGTTTTCTTGGCAAAATGGTCTTGAACGGCTTGCATTACCCATCCCAAATCATCGGGATGTACCCGATTTCTCCATTCATCTACACTATTTTGAATTTCCTTCTCTTCATAGCCCAATATTTCCTTCGAGCGACTAGAGAAGAAGACTTCGTTGGTTTGAACATTCCAATCCCAAATGCCGTCGTTATTACCGCGTACAGCCAGTTCCCAGCGTTCTTCACTTTGACGTAGTGCTGCTTCTGCTTGTTTGCGGTCAGCAATATTCCGAGCAATCTTTGAGGCTCCAATGATATTCCCTGTTTTATCTTTAATGGGGGAGACACTCATCGAGACATCGATTAATGTTCCATCTTTCCTCAGCCTCTTTGTATCGTAGTGTTCGATGCGTTCTCCTCGCTGGATTTTGGTGAGAACTTCGTTTTCCTCATCTCGATAGTCTGCGGGAATCAGTTTTGTCCCTGATTGCCCTACTATTTCGACGGCTGTATAGCCAAAAATTGTTTCTGCTCCTACATTCCAACTTGTAACTACACCCTCTAAATCTTTACTGAGAATGGCATCTTCCGAAGATTCAACGATCGCAGCTAGTCGAGCGATCGCCATTTCTGCCTGTTGTCGCTGGTGAATTTCCCATTGCAACTGGCGATTGGATTTTTTGAAGTTATCGACTTCGGAATAACTAACTTGTGCGAGATACACGACCAACATAAGCAACCCAACTAAAATTAAGCCACCTATTAACACAACTATTGGCAAATAAAAGTTTCTTTCTAGTAACTCTAAAGTTGGATAAACATCTATTCGCCAGTCTACACTATAGGCTTTCACTACAACTGTTTTAGGCTGTAAATAGTGAGATAAAATCTCTTGACCGTAGATCAAATTTGTGCCAGCATAGATAGCCACCTTGTACCCGTGTGACACTTTTAAAATACTGTCAAATAGAGTTTGAAACTGAAAAACTCCGACAATAAACCCCTCAAATTGATTACCTACAAATAAAGGAAAACTTGCTAGAAACCCTTCACCCCCTTGAACAAGTGAAATATTGCGACTTAAGATAGGCTGACGCAAATCACGAGCTACTTGCAAAGTAATTTTGCAACGCAGTTCCCGATTAAAATCTAGGTTTTGCGCTGCCTCATTCCCTGCCAGGGGCGCAACCCATCGCACTTTAAATGATGGATCGACTAATGCGATCGCCTGATAACCGTAGAAATCCTTTACATAAGCCTCAGCATCGGCTTCCCAAAGAGCCTTTGGTGTACCGCCATTAGCTTCCCAGCGATTCGCCATTTGCCGAAGTGTCAACACCCGAATTGATAATCCTTCGCTCAGTTGGGACTGAATCGCATTGGCTTCCTGCTGAATTAACTGCTCGATGTGGATTTGTCCGTTGATGGTTAGCTGTTGCCACGTAAATAAAACAGCAACAGAGGCCACCACACCCAGCAAAAGAGGTAGCAATCGTTTAAGTGGTGTTTGGCCTAAACTTATAATTACGTTGCGTCGAGGGATTACCATAAATTAAGCGAGAAATGAATAGAGATCTCTTCAATTTTTTGGGATATACTTGGGTAATTTAATGATGCAATAAAACTAAGGTTTTACCGGAAATCCAGTTAATAATAAGGCCATCTCTAAACTTTATACCCCCTAAGTTGAGCTGTTAAATTGCATCGGTAAAGAATGTTGTTTCTTAACCCCTAGCCCTTTAACTATATTTATATAGGGCGATGAGCTAGATCTGTTCAGATTGTAAATAGGTATTGTTTGCCAACATTGGCGACAAAACCAGTAGATTTGATGCTGGCCAACGTGACGCAGCATTTGATTCGAGCAGCAGGGGCAGTGGGTCATACAGAGCTATTTTTATAACTAAGGGTATTTCACTCTTGTTGCAAAGTGCTGTAAGTTCGCTTGAAGCAACCATAACAAGACCCTAGAGAAAAAAATAAATATTTGGTAAATAATATAAAAGGGTTAAGAAAAAGATACAAATTTAAACATTCCGTAATAAAACTAAGAGCGCCAAGAATGTTTATCCCACAATAGGCACATTGTTACAAACCTTGTAATGTCACCTCTGTTTTTTGAAAATTCTACACTATTCGGAGGCAATTTATGAAGGTATCACGGGCCGACAGTCGGGTGTAAAAGATGCGGTATCCGGAACAACCGATGCCTTCGCCAGCGACAGGATGCTGTTAGTCCCAGAAGCGCTGAGACAGGGTGTAACTCAAAGCCAATATTCTATTATACAGCAGCAGCCTTTAACCTGCATTTCCTACGGCATAATCTTGCCAGTAAGCGACACTGAATAGAAAGAAACAGTCAATAATTTTATTCGCAATCAAAGTTCGACGAACCTGTTGGAAAAAGTGAGCGGGCGCAATTCTCCTTTCCTACCAAGGAGTGTCGCCGATCGAGATAAATGTATTTAATACCCACTCGGCTAAGGTGCTTCGCGCGCACCCGATGGAGAGGGGTAATACTAAATCCGCGTTAAAAACCCTTTGCTCCGACTCGACGATGGAAATCGCTCAAGAGTCAAACTTTCGTCCTCGCTGAGAGCGACTAAGAAACAAAGGGGTATTTAAGCCGGATTTCATATAAGCTGCGGATATTGTCAGGGCAAGTGCGATCGCCACTGCAACCAGTGGCGTCAATAGGCTCTAAACTGGATTCAGGAAGGCGCGCAGCACAGGTTTAGGAGGGTCATCAGTGACAACAGAAAAAAATTATCAATCGTCTTCTCTACCCACCTACGCGCGAAAAGAACTCCGGGAATTAGTTCGATCGCAGTTAAGGGCCCTGTTGGAAGAAGGAGACTTTAAAGGAGCAAAAGCGATTTTGCACCCGGTGCAGGAAGCAGACATAGCTGAAGCTATCGAAGGCCTGCCAGAAACCATGCAAGTAATAGCTTTCCGCTTGCTTTCCAAAGACGAAGCCATCGCAGTTTACGAATATCTCGACTCCACCGTTCAGCAGTCCCTCTGCGAAAAATTCAAACGCCAAGAAGTCATTGATATTGTAGACAAAATGTCCCCGGACGATCGAGCTAAACTGTTTGACGAACTGCCGGCAATATTAGTCCGTCGCCTGTTGGGTGAATTGAGCCCGACGGAACGCGAAGCTACGGCTCAACTTTTGGGTTACGAAGCCAGTACCGCCGGTCGGATCATGACCCCGGAATATATTTCTCTGAAAGAAAGCTTTACCGTCGCCCAAGCTTTAGACCGAATTCGCTCTTTGGCTAGAACTACCGAAACAATTTATTCTCTTTACGTCACCGACGCCGGACGCAGCTTGACTGGCATTTTATCCTTGCGGGATTTAGTCACTTCGCCCCTCGACAAAACTGTCGGCGAAATTATGACCCGCGACGTAGTTTCTGTTCAAACAGGAACGGATCAAGAAGAAGTAGCTAGGCTGATCCAGCGTTACGATTTTTTAGCTGTGCCCGTTGTAGACCGCGAACAGCGGCTCGTCGGGATCATTACAGTTGACGACGCGATCGACATCTTAGAACAAGAAGCAGCCAAAGATATTTATACCTTGGGCGGCGTCCAGTCCGGCGGCGACAATTATTTTCAGACCGATTTAATTACCGTTGCCCGGAAAAGAGTCGTGTGGCTGTTTGTTCTGCTTTTAACTAATACTGTCACTGGCGCAATTATTAGAGCTCAAGAAGATATTTTGAACCAAGTAGTCGCCTTAGCAGCCTTTATTCCCTTGCTGACTGGCACTGGAGGCAATGTCGGAGCTCAGTCCTCAACTGTTGTAATTCGCGGTTTGAACACTGACGAAATTACAGCAATGGGCCCGTTTCAAGTAATTGTTCGGGAGGGGATGGCGGGAGCGCTGCTAGGAGCTATATTGGGGACTGTAGCGACGGGCTGGGCTTATACTCTGCAAGGGAGTTTAGCAGTGGCACTCGCGGTGGGAGTGAGTTTGTTTGCGATCGCAATTTTAGCTTCTATTGCCGGTTCAGCTCTGCCGTTTCTATTTCGTTCTTTGGGTTTAGACCCCGCTTTAATGTCTGCTCCCTTTATTACCACCGCAGTTGATGTCCTTGGGGTCTTGATTTATTTCACTTTAGCTCGACTAATTTTGCAGCTTTAATATATTTAATTACATGGCTGTCAATAAAAACCTTAATGGGTTTTTCACCACTACTCAATTCGACGCCTGCGTGCGATTTCCTACCGGATAGCTGCGCTCGCGTACTTTATTGTTATCCGCATACTTGTACCAGTTGAAAAAAATAATGCAACTATAGGCCCGCGATCCAAACTCCGAGCTTCATCAGTCATTCCACATCTAAAATCTAAAATCTAAAATCTAAAATGGTATTAGCCTATGTCATCATCCAATTCACCAACCAAAATCCCAAATCCCACGTCCAGCAATTTGTTAGAAACTGCTGAATTGGTTTTTCTTGCTGCCTCTGCTGTGGGATTGGCTGCTAGTTTGGTTTGGGGGCAGAGCGTTTATGCTCAAGTGCCTGTAGTGATTTCGTTGGTGTTGAATTTTGTGAACCGGCAGAAGCTGCACGGGCAAGTTAAAGCAAGTACGGCGGCCACGTTCGATCGCGTAAATCAACAAGCAGCTACTACCGATCGCGCGATCGAGGAATTGCAACTTGCTGTAAATGCTTTAGACGAAGCTGTTGCTCAAACCTCTCGCGAAAATCTCAATGTTGTTGGGCCTGGAGAAAACGTACACTCTCTCATTTCAGCAATTGAGAACCTGCGCCAGCGACTAATAATTTTAGAAAAAACTATTAAAATGATTCAAAGCGAGATCGAACTAACCAGCCGCCAATTCAAACAGCGGCCGGAGTTGCAACAAGTCGAAACTTTGACAACAATAATTCTGGACTTGCAGCAGTTTATCAACGAACTGCCACAGTGGGGCAGTTTGCAGCAGCGGCAGCTAACAGAACTTCAGCAAAAAGTAGACAATGCTTTGGCTGAGCTCTCAGAAGAAATTGCTGTGATTCCCAACCGCGTGCAAGAGGCGGTAGCTAGTCGCGGTGGAGAAATTAACCCACAGTTTGGTTCTGGTTTGAATGCAGATCAAAAGAATGGTTATCGGCCTAAAACCCAGAATGAGAAAATTCGCCAGAAATATCCCAGAGCTTATGTCAAGTGGAGTCAGGATGAAGACGAAAATTTGAAGAAAGAATATGCTAGCGGTCAACAAATTGACGAATTAGCTCAGAGATTTCAGCGACAGCCTAGTGCCATTCGTTCGCGATTACAAAAATTAGGATTAATCGAATAATAGGAATGGTATAGACAAAAATGAGTAATATCAAATCCGTTAGCATCGGAATAGTAAATTCGAGTTCACTGTTGACGGTTGACTGTTGACTGTTCACTGTCAACAGTCAACCGTCAACAGTCAACATCATTCCGGTGTAACCGGAAATGATATAAATCTAAAATCTAAAATCTAAAATCGGCAATAACAAAGCGATCGCCCTTTTTTTTCAAAAGAGCGATCGCTTTGTTTCTGTATTCAGTACCGGCTGCCAACAGCGGGCCACTAACATTACATCTCCAGACTTTTTAGCCTGGGTCTACCTCATTTTAGAAATCTTGGGGTAACAAAGAACTTAAACGCTCCAACAAAGGATCGGAATTCCGAGGAGGAGCAACTTCAGCATCAGACACTACATTATCATCCGCCACAGATTCAGACTCAATCGGGCCAGGCTCTACTACTTTTGAAACTTGGGCAAAAGAAACTTGAGCAAACTTACTGTTAACAGTCCCCTGCAACTGATCCAACTGCGCGCTGAGTTGACTCAGGTGATGTTCCAGTCCCTCCAAACGGCTTAATTCCTCTGCCGAAACATTGTGCTCAAACTCAGCAAATTTGACCACAAGTTCAGCAATACGCTGTTCCAACCGCTGAAAGCTCTGTGTAGAGCTAGCAGACTCAGATACAGACAAAAACTGCCACAAAGCTTGCTTGCAGAGATTGCTGAAAGTCTGATACTTCGTGAAAGCCAACTCTTTTTCAATAGCGGCCAGCAAAGTTTGATCCGCAGCATCTTCCGTAAACGCCACCGAGAAATTCGCCTTATTTTTTGCCCACAGTGCCATAGGGTTCAAGCCTTAATGCGTTACTTTATCGTGGCTAGCTGAGCCTCAGCATAAATAAACTGTCCCAAAGCATTAGCTTTCCGGGAAGGCTGAGCCAAGTGAGCCTTAAGATTGGCGTCTTTAAGCAAAGGTTGCAAAACCTCCCAGAAAAACTCGCCGCCCCCGCCAGTCAGAACCACATCCGTCACACGTTCCGGCAGCCACTGCACCAAACGTTCGGACAGTTCGTTAGCGAAAGCCTCCCGCAAATCCTTAATAATCGGATCTAAATTAGTCGGCTTAGTCGCTCCTCTGGGACGGTAAAAACGCTGGCCCTCGGGTTTATTCACCGCTTCCAGTAAAGACAGCGATTGAGGGTCTGCTCCCGGAATCTTTGAGGCAACTTGTTCGTAGAACTTGTTCATTGCGAAGGAATCGCTCTTAGAAGCCGCCCGGGCGAACCGGAAACGATCGACCATTAACAAATCGGTAGTTTGGTGTCCGATATCAACAACAGCCACCGACAGTTCGGGCAACTCCGGCGTAAACTCCTTGTTATCTTGAGCCTCACACCAAATCAGGCTGCCGAACCCTTCCGGCATCACCCAAACGTGACTGATGTTAATATCCACCCGCTCGCCCCGGTACACCACAACGTGGGGAGAGCGCAGTTGGCTGATAATTTCTTCCTTTTCCTTCTCAAACTGATCCTGCGAATAAAACGGCAAACCCAGCACAACTGCTATTTCGCCCTTCATCTGGAAATATCCAGCACAGGAAAAGACCTTAACCAAAGCATCTACTACTTTCGACTGGTCGGCGCCACCGAGATTAGCGCCAAAATCTGCCGCCAGTTGACCGATCGCGTACCCCTTGCCCTGGTACTCCAGCCACATATCCAACAGAGGGTCTGTTGCTTTCGACTCAAAGCTGCCACCCCGCACCTTTTCCACGGGCATAGTAGCCACGTTAGCAGGGATGAAAACAACGCTACTCGGGTTGCGACTCACGCAAGCTTTAGTTGCCGTCCGACCCAAATCAGCACTAATAATCGATTTGTTAGAAGCGACTTTAGTCTGCTGGGTCAGCATAGCCGAATTAGGAACAAGCTGTCTAGTTGTCATTGAAATGTGTTACCTCACTGAGCCTCACCATTATCATGCCTTATCCCTTGACACTGCCACGCTTAAAGACAGTGGGTTTTGCGGCGATTCTTCTAACTCTACCTAGATCGGTATCGAAATCAGCACCAAACATTATATTCGGGACGATCGCCCTTACCGTAACTAACCTAACTTTTTCTGGAGCGATCGTGGTCGAAGCTCTGTTGCCTGAGAGTGCATTGTTAAGTTAAATTTAGTTAAGATTCTGAGTGTAAACTTTTGTCGCACTTCTCCGACACCGCGATCTTACCCGATCTGTCCCCAATTCAAGGCATCCGCATTTATGAAAATTTCTTGGCGAACTATACTACTTTGGACTTTACCCGCCTTAGTCATCGGCTTTTTCTTGTGGCAGGGGGCCTTTGCCCCATCCCCGGCAGAAATGAGCAAGAACACCGCCAGCACCCGCCTGAGCTACGGTCGATTCTTAGATTACTTAAACGCCGGTCGAGTGACCAGCGTTGACCTTTACGACGGAGGTCGGACGGCTATTGTCCTAGCAGTCGATCCCGAACTGGACAATCACGAGCAGCGGTGGCGGGTAGACTTGCCCTCAAATGCCCCGGAACTGGTTTCTAGGCTCAGAGACTCAAAAATCAGCTTCGACACTCACCCACTACGCAACGACGGTGCTGTCTGGGGACTTTTAGGCAATCTAGTATTTCCCCTCTTGTTAGTAGGAGGCCTGTTTTTCCTCTTCCGCCGCGGTGGCAACGTTCCCGGCGGCCCGGGCCAAGCCATGAATTTTGGCAAATCCAAAGCTCGCTTTCAAATGGAAGCTAAAACAGGCGTACTGTTCGACGACGTAGCAGGCGTTGAGGAAGCCAAAGAAGAACTACAAGAAGTAGTGACATTCCTCAAAAAACCCGAACGCTTCACCGCAGTCGGGGCGAAGATTCCCAAAGGCGTGCTGCTAGTGGGCCCTCCCGGAACCGGTAAAACCCTGCTGGCAAAAGCGATCGCAGGCGAAGCCGGCGTGCCTTTCTTCAGCATCTCCGGTTCGGAATTTGTTGAAATGTTCGTCGGTGTCGGCGCTTCCCGCGTTCGGGACTTGTTCAAGAAAGCTAAAGAAAATGCTCCTTGCATCATCTTCATCGATGAAATCGATGCAGTCGGTCGCCAACGGGGCGCCGGTATCGGCGGCGGTAACGACGAACGGGAACAAACCCTGAACCAGTTGCTGACGGAAATGGACGGTTTTGAGGGCAATACTGGCATTATCATCATTGCTGCCACCAACCGTCCCGACGTGCTCGACTCAGCGCTGCTGCGTCCGGGACGTTTTGACCGCCAAGTTACTGTAGATACGCCGGATATTAAAGGTCGCTTGGAAATTTTGGAAGTTCACGCGCGCAACAAGAAGCTGTCTGCGGAAATTTCTTTGGACGCCATCGCCCGCCGTACTCCTGGTTTTACCGGCGCTGATTTGGCTAACTTGCTCAACGAAGCTGCTATTTTAACCGCGCGCCGCCGCAAAGAAGCGATTACGATGCTCGAAGTTGACGATGCAGTCGATCGCGTGGTAGCAGGTATGGAAGGCACTCCTTTGGTGGACAGCAAGAGCAAGCGCTTGATTGCTTACCACGAAATCGGCCACGCGATCGTCGGTACAATCATTCAAGCCCACGATCCAGTTCAAAAAGTTACCTTAGTTCCTCGCGGACAGGCCCGCGGCTTGACTTGGTTCATGCCCAGCGAAGACCAAGGTTTGATTTCTCGATCGCAAATTTTAGCGCGGATTAGCGGTGCCTTGGGTGGCCGCGCAGCCGAAGAAGTAGTTTTCGGCGATGCCGAAGTAACTACCGGTGCGGGTAACGACTTGCAGCAAGTCAGCGGCATGGCGCGGCAAATGGTGACTCGCTATGGGATGTCTACCTTGGGCCCGATCGCCCTGGAAGCTCAACAAAGCGAAATTTTCCTCGGCCGCGACTACACAGCGCGATCGGAATATTCCGAAGAAATAGCCTCTCGGATTGACGGACAAGTTCGAGCAATTGTCGATCACTGCTACGACGACGCCCGCCGAATTATTCGCGAAAATCGCACCGTGATCGATCGCTTAGTCGATTTGTTGATCGAAAAAGAAACCATCGACGGCGAAGAGTTGCGCCTAATCGTCTCTGAATACACTTTTGTTCCTGAAAAAGAACAATACGTTCCTCAGCTTTAAGACTTGTTTAAAGATTACGGACACGGCACTGCCGTGTCTTTAAAAAGTAGGGACGTGGCACTATTGCCACGTCCCTACTTTTTTATTAAACTGTCAATAATATTAAACCGCCCCTAAACGCCAATTAACGCAGATGAATACTACATTTGCCCTAGATACTAAGAATTCGTCATTTTTTTTAATAGCAACTTTGATTTTTGTTTCCATCAATACTTTGAGCGCCCGCGCTGAAAAATTAAGATGTTTTGTAGATATTTGCATCGACCCCAGCAGCGTTGAATTAAGTAAATCCGATATTCCCGGTGCTCCCTCTTATCCAGTCAGAACTATTTTAGGAACTCAACAGTTTAGTAAGGAGAAATTGTTGGCGCAAATGGAAGTTAACTGCCAGCAGCGACAGTTTAGAACTGTCAGAGTTAGCGAAGATGGCGAAAATTGGTCTAATTTCGATCCGAGATGGACTTTAGTCGATCGCAACTCATCTTTGTCTCGGCTGGTTGACTATACTTGTAAATTGGCGATCGCAGAACAATAGAATAAATAAGTATACCCAGAAAAAAACAGAGCACCTCTATCTTCAACCCTTGCCTTGCGGGTTTTGTCTGTGTGCCCGTAAACTCAGCGATTTCAACCGCCGAGTGTTAATATTACACTCAATCTAAAATCTAAAATCTAAAATCTAAAATCGGATGACAAACCCCACCGAATACCGGCAAAGACGCGAACAGTTAATGGCAAAAATTGGCAGCGGGACGGCGATATTTCGCAGCGCCCCCGCTGCCGTCATGCACAACGATGTAGAATATGCCTACCGACAAGATAGCGACTTTTTCTACTTAACCGGTTTCAACGAAGCTGCGGCGGTAGCAGTGATCGCGCCGCACCACGAAGAACACAAATTTGTTTTGTTTGTGCAGCCAAAAGACTTGGAAAAAGAAACTTGGCACGGTTATCGCGCCGGAGTAGAAGGCGCTAAGGAATTGTACGGGGCGGATGAAGCTTTCCCCATCGCCGAACTTGCGGAAAAATTGCCGAAATATTTAGAAAAAGCCGATCGCATATACTATCACTTCGGGCGCGATCGTACTTTTGACCAAACAGTCCTCAATCACTGGCAACGGTTGATGGCAACCTACCCAAAACGCGGCACAGGCCCGACAGCAATCGAAGATTCCAACATTATTTTACACCCGATGCGGCTGGTGAAAAGCGAAACTGAATTAGCATTAATGCGAAAAGCGGCTAATATCTCAGTTGCAGCGCACAACCGCGCCCAAGAATTCGCCAAACCGGGCAGATACGAATATGAAATTCAAGCTGAAATAGAACATACTTTTGGCTTAAATGGCTGCACTCCCGCTTACCCTTCAATTGTTGCATCCGGTTACAATTCCTGCGTCCTCCACTACATCGAAAACAACCGGCAAATGCAGGAAAACGATTTGTTGCTAATAGATGCCGGTTGTGCTTGCGGGTACTACAACGCTGATATTACTCGTACCTTTCCTGTTAGCGGCAAATTTACAGCCGAACAACAGATAATTTATGACTTAGTTTTGCAAGCACAATTGCAGGCAATTAGTCAAGTATATCCGGGAAATCCTTACAGCAAAATTCACGAAACAGCGGTGCGCGTTTTGGTGGAAGGTTTAATGGATTTAAAACTTTTGGTGGGGGACATTGAAGAGATAATTAAAGAAGAGAAATACAAGCCATTTTATATGCACCGCACTGGTCATTGGCTGGGATTGGACGTGCACGATGTCGGCGTTTATCAGTACGGCGAAAATCCGCAAGTTTTGCAGGCAGGACAAGTGCTGACGGTGGAACCGGGGATTTATATTTCTCCTTATATTAAACCCGTTGAAGGACAGCCGGAGGTTCCTGAAAAATGGCGCGGTATTGGCGTGAGAATTGAAGATGATGTTTTGGTGACACTGGAGGGCCATGAAGTCTTGACGGCGGGAGTTCCTAAATAATTGTTGACTGTTGACTGTTGACTGTTGACTGTTGACTGTTGACGGTTTGAACAATACCGATGCAACCGGAAACGATATAAGTTGGCACTGAAGGCTTGAGCTTTGTTAGTATTGGCTTGAAAAAGCTCAAGTCCGCAACTGCCAAACAAAGAGCGCTTATGTGTATTGATCCTACCAAGATCGATCGACCTCTCGAAACCTGCGAAGCATTAGTAGCAGAGCAAACAGCAAAAATTCGGCAACTAGAAGAGAATTTGCAGCAGCAGAGAGAATTGTGCCAGAAATTAGAAGCACAACTCAAAGCAGTCGAGAATGCTGGCTTTTCGGGTTCGGTAACTGAATTTGATATCACCGATGACGATCGCCTTCGGTTAATCGCATCTCTGGAAAAAAGCCAGGAAATGTACCGAATTCTCATCAAACATTATCCAAATGGCTCGGTGTTGTTGTTCGATCGCGATTTGCGCTATACTCTGGTTGACGGTCAAGGTTTGGCAGCAGTTGGTTTGTCTAAAGAACTGTTGGAAGGCAAAACCTTGTGGGAAGTATCCCCACCTGAAGATTGGCAACTTTTTGAGACTAAATATCGTGCGGCTTTGGCGGGAAAAGAGAATACTTTTGAATATAAATACGGAAATCGCGTTTATTTAATAACAGTTGCTCCCGTCGAAAATGACCGGGAAGAAATTTTTGCAGGAATGCTCGTTACTCAAGATATTACCGAAAAAAAACAGGCAGAAATAGCGCTGGAAGAAATCAAAAATCAGCTAGAAATTAAATATCAAAAGCGCACTGAAGACTTGAAAACAGCAAACGATCAATTGCAGGAAGAAATTCTCTCTCGCTGGCGCGCCGAAAAAGCTCTGCGGGAAAGCCAGGAACAGCTAGAAGTGTTTTTTTCTCAATCTTTAGATGGCTTTTTCTTTGTAATGCTGGACGAACCCGTGCACTGGGACGATACAGTTGACAAAAAAAAAGTTTTGGATTACGTGTTTGCTAACGGGCGGGTAACGAAGGCGAATGATGCTTTGATAGCTCAATACGGAGGTATTAGGGAACAGTTTATTGGCTGCACGCTTGACTCTTTATTCTCCCGCAACTTTACTGGCTGCAGAGAGATAATCAAGCAATTTTTTGATGAAGGCCGAATTCATATCGAAAATGACAATCGCAAGTTTGACGGAAATATAATTTGGGTGGAAGGCGACTATATTTGCATTTACGATTCCCACGGCCGAATCGTCGGGTATTTTGGCGTGCAGCGCGATATTAGCGATCGCAAAAAAACAGAAGCAGCACTGAAAGAAAGCGAAGAAAGGTTCCGACAGCTAGCAGAAAACATTGAAAGCGTGTTTTGGATGATAAACGTTCAACCCCAGGAAATTATTTATATCAGTCCGGGTTACGAAAAGATTTGGGGCAGAAGCTGCGCTGATTTGTATGCTAACGGGCGCTTTTTTGCAGATTCCCTCCATCCAGAAGATCGCGAGCGCGTTATTGCTAATTTAACTAGACGAATTGCGTCGGAAGACGAGATAGAATATAGAATTGTCAGGCCGGACGGCAAAATCCGCTGGATTCGCGATCGGGCTTTTCCGATTAAAAATCAATCTGGTAAAGTTTACCGCATCGTGGGCCTTGCAGTAGATATTACCGCCCGCAAACAGGCAGAAAAAACCATCCGCGAAAATGAAGAACGCTTCCGCCAGTTAGCAGAAAATAGCCAAGATTGCTTCTGGCTAATTTCTGCTGAGTTCACCGATTTATTGTATCTGAGTCCAGCTTACGACCAAATCTGGGCGCGCAGTCGCGAAGGATTGTATGCCGATCCCTTAAAATTCATGGAGTGGGTGCATCCAGAGGATAAACCTTTGTTGCAAGAGGCAATTAGGAGAGTGTTACAGGGCGAATCCACCAGTACCGAATATCGGTTTTTTCGGTCAGACGGCACAATGCACTGGTTATGCGATCGAGCTTTTCCCATTTACGACGAATCGGGCAAAATTTACCGCATCGCAGGTATTGCTGAAGATATCAGCGATCGCAAATTTACCGAAGCCCGCATCCAAGCAGCACTCCGCGAAAAAGAAGTATTGCTCAAAGAGATTCACCACCGAGTCAAAAATAATATGCAGATAATTTCCAGCCTGCTGCAACTTCAAGCTCAATACATTGAAGACGAACCGACGCTAGCTTTATTTGAAGAAAGCCAGACCCGCATCCATTCAATGGCTCTGATTCACGAGCAACTTTATCAATCCGAAAATCTCGATCAGATCGCCCTGTCTCCCTACGTCGAAAACTTGGTTGCTAATTTGTATCAATCTTTTGGTTGTGGCAACACTCCCATCCAATTTAACATCAAAGTTGACCCCATTTATTTAAACATAGAAACAGCAATTCCGTGCGGCTTAATTATTAACGAACTGGTTTCTAACTCTTTAAAGTATGCCTTTGTCTCAAGTTTATATGGTGAAATATCTATTAAATTTCATGAAATAAATAACAACCAATTTCATTTAACTATTCAAGATAACGGTTGCGGATTTCCGGCGGATTTTGACGTGGAAAATACTGAAACATTAGGATTGCGATTAGTGAGAATGTTGGCTTACCAATTAGAGGCGAGTATTGCCATTGACAGTCAGCGTGGAACCTGCTACACTCTGATTTTCCAAGAGTTAAATTATCGGCAGCGTATTTAACGAGAAATGAACCCTATACAAATTTTGGTTGTAGAAGACGAAGTTATTGTAGCTCAAGACATAGCAGGTCGATTAAAAAAACTGGGATATGCAGTAACAGCTACAGTTTCTTCAGGAGAAGAAGCAATTCAAAAAGCGATAGAAAACCCGCCAGACTTAGTGTTGATGGATATCGTGCTTAAAGGTGACATGGACGGGGTAACAGCGGCCGAGAAAATCAAAACTAATAAAAATGTGCCGACAGTATTTTTAACAGCTTATGCCGACGATCAAACGCTGCAAAGAGCGAAACTTACAGACCCCTTCGGTTATATTATCAAACCATTTCAACAAAATGATTTGCGGGTGGCGATCGAGATTGCCCTGCACAGACACGAAATCGAAACCAAGATGCGAGAATCTCTCAAAGCCTCGGAAGCAGTCAGAGAGTCGGTGGAAGAAAAATCGCACCGCCAAAACCAGTATATTTCAATGGCCGCTCACGAATTGCGGAACCCGCTCAACGCGATTTTAATTTCTGCGGAACTGCTAAAGCTCGATCGAACTCGCAGCAGTGACGAATCCCAAGTTAGAACCCTGCGGCTGGTGCACTCAGCTACCCAAAAGATGAACCAGCTAATCGACGATATGCTGTTCATGGGTCGAGCAGAAGCAGGTCAACTCAAATGCAATCCATTACCCATAAATTTAATTGAATTTTGTCAAGACTTGCTCGCTCAATTGCAGTTAGGAAATGAAGCCAAGCACAAACTAACATTAATCCCCTCAGATGTTACCAGTGCAATATTAGATCAACAATTACTGCACGGCATTATTTCTAACTTAATCGTCAATGCCATCAAATATTCCCCCAACGGCGGGCAAGTCACCTTGGAATTGGAATGCCGTCAAGCAGGCGAAGGAGACAAAGAACCTATTTTCTGCTTGTCTCCTCAGTGTTTGTTTCCCAATTCCCAATTTACAAATATTAGCTCTCCCTTACTAATTATGCGTATCCGAGACGAAGGTATCGGTATCCCAGAAACTGAAGTAGGGAAAATATTTGAAATGTTTTACCGCTGCAAGAATACAGGAAAGATTAAAGGTAACGGTTTGGGATTAACAATTGTTAAAAAAGCTGTGGAATTGCAAGGAGGGGCGATCGCCTGCGAAAGCAAAATGGGCGTTGGTACAACCTTCACAGTCGCGCTTCCTTACGTCGCACTTTCCTGTAAGACTCAACGAGAAACAACTTAAATACCACTACAAATACTAATCAAAGTGTTTCAAAATCCACTCCACAGCCGCCGCTAAATTTGCTGCAATAAAATCCGGTTTAGTATGGTGCTGATACTCCCCACTCAACACGCTTTCTCCGTAACCAGTCTGCACCAAAATGCCAGTACAGCCGGCATTGTGAGCCATATCAACATCAGTCGCTTTATCCCCGACCATAAAACTATTTCGCAAATCTAAATCCTGTTCCCAAGCGGCCGCTACCAACATCCCTGTATTCGGTTTTCGCCACGTTGTATACCGCGTAAATTCTGGGTTGGTTCCGCCTTCGGCTGCGCTTAAATAAGGACAGTAATAAAGAGCATCTAACTTGGCTCCTGCTTCATCTTCTAATAGCTGACACAGGCGTTTGTGCAAAGCTTCTACGTGGCTAACTGGATAATAACCCCTCGCCGGACCGGATTGATTGGAAACCAAACAGCAAAATATTTGTTGGTCATTTAAACGGCGTACAGCTTCGGCGACTCCGGGGATTAAATGCAAATCTTCTACTTTGTGGATGTAGCCCGCTTCGATATTGAGAACGCCATCTCTGTCAAGAAATACTGCTCGTTTCATTGTTGTATTGTTGCTGGAAAATTGGGTTTAGGGTGAGGATGCGGCAGGGCTCGTTGGTGTTAACTTAAGCCTAAAAACCTTTGTATCTATCGTTTATAGTCGAGTCTAGATCCCCCTAAATCCCCCTTAAGAAGGGGGACTTTGAGTGTTCCAGTCCTCCTCTTTTTCCGCTTGGGACTTTCACTCCTCTTGTCCCCCCCTTATTAAGGGGGGTTAGGGGGGATCGGTAAGACTGGACAAGGAAGACTATAGGCTGGCACAGCGAAAATATAGGTACGATCATCATTCTAAAATAGATTGTTTTTCCAGCCATTCGCGGAAACTATTATGATACAAACTATAGCAAATTTCTCCTCCAATTTCTTTTTTATTTAAGAACTCGCTCCAATTGTCTAACGCTTTTTCAACATCGTATTCATCCCCATCAATTATATTGGCGAGCGCACTTACAGATAAACTTGCTGTTGATTGTACCAAAACATTCAGCACAGACAACTCGATCGCCGATAAACCCTCACCTCTCATCCGCAGCCAGTGGTTTTGATAATACGCTGCTAAACCGGGAGGAACTTCAGAGAGAAGTGAGGACTCTCCCAGATTAGCATCGGGGCGTGAATTCTCGCCGATCGCCCTTAACATCTGGCTCAGATACATGAAATTGTTTTCGCTGACAGTGGCGAGTTGTTGGCAGAATTCGGGTTGAGTTAAATCCGGTGCGGTTGATAGGTATTGCTGAATGTAGTTCAGGGCATCCTCCCGATTTTGGGCGGGATAATCTCTTAAATCGAGAGTTTGAGAGGGGGTTTCAATTAACAAACCGGATTTCTCTCTCAAAAACGGGCGGCGGGCGAGGATAAAATAAGTACGATCGCCCAAATATCTCGGCAGATAAAACAGATTTGTGCTGGGTGGCTGACTGGTGCGGGCGATCGCGTCTACAGAATCAATGACTATTATCAACTTTTGGCGATCGGCTAATTTATCGCTAATTTGCTGAAGCAACAAAGACAGAAACCAACTCCCATCATGGGATTCGAGATTTTGAAGTTGAGATTTGAGCTTGACAATTTCCGATGTTTCCCCATTCGCGACAAGGTATTTGTCAATCAGTTGAGTGCAGACAGAAGCGAGAAAATCTTCAGCTCGATTTTTGCCTTCAACTCCAGCGTTGTAATAGATACTGCGAGGATGGGCCGTGACATATTGGGCGAGGATGGAACTTTTGCCACAGCCGGGAGTGCCGACAATTGTGAAATAACCGCGGCTGTGGGAGTCCAGAAAGTCGGATATCGCAGAAAAAACAAACTTGCGCCCTGCAAAATTCTCGGTTTTTTCTCGCAGGAGTTGCTGAAATTCTATTGGATAAGCAGCGGTAGAGATCGGAGTTGGCAGAGGTGAGGAATTCATGTTAGTGCCTCCACCCCTTCTAGCCGCAGGAAATATACGCGGCCGGATTCGTCGCCTGCTACAATTGTGACTCCATCGGGGGCGATGGCGCAAGATGCGATCGGGCTTTCACCCGTGAAACTGGCAATGACATTTCCACTCAACAAATCCCAGACTTTGAGGGTATTGTCATCTGAACCAGAAATCGCCCGCTTGCCATCAGCAGTGACAGCTACTGCATTTACCGAACTGGTGTGACCATTGAGAGTAAACTGTTCCTTTAGAGTTGTTAAATCCCAGACTTTCAGGGTATTGTCAATTGAACCAGAAATCGCCCGCTTGCCATCAGCAGTGACGGCTACTGCATTTACCAAACTGGTGTGACCATTGAGAGTAAACTGTTCCTTTCCAGTTGTTAAATCCCAGACTTTCAGGGTTTTGTCATATGAAGCAGAAATCGCCCGCTTGCCATCAGCAGTAACAGCTACTGCATTTACCGAACTGGTGTGACCATTGAGAGTAAACTGTTCCTTTCCAGTTGTTAAATCCCAGACTTTCAGGGTTTTGTCACCTGAAGCAGAAATCGCCCGCTTGCCATCAACAGTGACGGCTACTGCATATACCGAACTGGTGTGACCATTGAGAGGAAACTGTTCCTTTCCAGTTGTTAAATCCCAGACTTTGAGGGTGTTATCATCTGAACTAGAAATCGCCCACTTGCCATCAGCAGTGATGGCTCCAGTTGTTAAAGCCCAGACTGGGAGGGTGTTATGATATGAACGTGAACTAGAAATCGCCCGCTTGCCATCAGCAGTGACGGCGACTGCTTTTACCGAACTGCTGTGACCTTTGAGAGTAAACAGTTCCTTTCCAGTTGTTAAATCCCAGACTTTGAGGGTTGTGTCATCTGAACCAGAAATCGCCCGCTTACCATCACCAGTGACGGCTACAGCAGTTACGTAACTGCTGTGACTATTGAGAGTAAACAGTTCCTTTCCAGTTGTTAAATCCCAGACTTGGAGGGGGTCATCATATGAACTAGAAATCGCCCGCTTGCCATCAGCAGTGACGGCGACTGCTTTTACCGAAATGCTGTGACTTTTGAGAGTAAACAGTTCCTTTCCAGTTGTTAAGTCCCAGACTTTGAGGGTGTTATCATCTGAACCAGAAACCGCCCGCTTACCATCAGCAGTGACGGCTACTGCATTTACGTAACTGCTGTGACCATTGAGAGTAAACTGTTCCTTTCCCGTTGTTAAATCCCAGATTTTGAGGGTTTTGTCTCTTGAACCAGAAATCACCCGCTTGCCATCAGCAGTGACGGCTACTGCTTTTACGTAACTGCTGTGACCATTGAGAGTAAACTGTTCCTTTCCCGTTGTTAAATCCCAGACTTTGAGGGTATTGTCAATTGAACCAGAAATCGCCCGCTTGCCATCAGCAGTGACGCCTACTGCATTTACGAAACCGGTGTGACCTTTGAGAGTAAACTGTTCCTTTCCAGTTGTTAAATCCCAGACTTTGAGGGTATTGTCAATTGAACCAGAAATCGCCCGCTTGCCATCAGCAGTGACGGCTACTGCATTTACGTAACTGGTGTGACCTTTGAGAGTAAACTGTTCCTTTCCAGTTGTTAAATCCCAGACTTTCAGGGTTTTGTCATCTGAACCAGAAATCGCCCGCTTGCCATCAGCAGTGACGGCGAATGCTTTTACCGAACTGCTGTGACCTTTGAGAGTAAACTGTTCCTTTCCAGTTGTTAAATCCCAGACTTTCAGGGTGTTGTCCCACGAACCAGAAATCGCCCGCTTGCCATCAGCAGTGACGGCTACTGCATTTACGAAACCGGTGTGACCTTTGAGAGTGCGTAGCAGTCCCCGGCGAGGGGGAGTTAAACAAGATGTCAAAGGACGCAACCAAGGTGCTGCTTTCCACTGCTTAGCTACCTCTGCCATTCCCTGAATTGCCGGAATGTTAAAGTGCAGCAAGCGCCCTAACAATTGCTCTGCGAGTTGCGTCTTATCTAGAGTCAAAATATCCGCTGACTTCCACAGTGCCGCTTGAATCAAGTTCAGGGCTTCAACTTTTTCTGGGTTGTACTCTGGGTGACTTAATGCTTCTGAATCGTCAACCAAATCGAAATCATCAATAAGTGCCTGCAGTCCAAAATCAGGATGCTGAATCTTTGCCATCAGGAAGTTAAAATCCGTCAGCTTTTCATAATATTTTCCTAAATTTCCAGACTTGACATGATTTGGCAGTAAGCTGCCCAGATAAGCACGTTGACAGAAAAGTGGTTTGGCCGCTAACTTGTCAGCAAATTCTGCCATCTCACGCCATCTCCTTTTCTAAATACTCAGCAATCCGTTGATTTACTTCCTTAAAAATTTTCCGCTTTGCATCCATCTCCCGTTTGGCTTTCAGAAAGTCAAGGAAACTAGCATGATAGATGGTATAGCAGATTTCTCCTTCTACATTCTGCTTTTTCAAATACTCAACCCACTCATTTTCTAAAACCTGTGCCACATCGCATTCATCCACCTCGGCAATTCCAGCCATCATCTCGCAGGGAATCGGCGTGGCAATCTCAAGTAAAATATACAAGACAATCTCCATCAATTGCCCAGGCTTAGCTTCCAGCCCCATCCGCACCCAGTGGTTTTGATAATACTCTTGCAACCCGTCTGGCAATTGCTTTAAACTTAAGTCATTGTAATCGCCCTTAGCAATTGCTGGCAAAACATAGCGCAAATACATAAAATTATTTTCGCTTTTGTCGGCCATTTTCTGTACAAAAGTTGTATCGGGAATGCTGCGGGTTTGAATCCAGTTTCTCAGTCCATTTTTATAGTCATAATCGGCATCAAGAGCAAAGCGAATATATTCTTTGATATCATCCTGATTGAAATTAACATACTTGTTGTCTCTTAAATCAAACTCTTGTACCCGAACTCCCGGAGATACGGACAGCCGCTTATTTCCGAGGTTATAGGGTCGCCTCGTCAGCAGGAAATAAACCCCCTCTGGCAGAGTTGTCGGTAAATGTAAAAGATTTTCTCCCGCTTCTTGTTCGACTTCATCCAGTGCATCAACTGCAATTACCAAAGGTTGGCCAGCAGTGAGTTTTCCCGCCACCTTTGCCAGTAACGTCGGTAAATCCGCATCTGCTGAATTTGGCAATTGATAGCGGTCAATTAATTGCTGGCGAATGCTCTTCAAAAACAATTCTGGTCGGTTGCGGCGTTCGACGAGAATATTGAAATAGCAGGGAGATTTATGTTCCGAGACGTATTTAGCAACAATGGAACTTTTGCCCATTCCCGCATCCCCGATGATTGTAAAATAACCGTGAGGATTTTCCTTAATAAAGTCCTGAAAAGCCTTAAAAACAAATTGGCGACCGCAAAAAGTCTTAATTTTTTCTGCTATGAGTGATTCAAACTCTGGCGGCAGCGTATTTTCGGCATTCCAATCTTTGGGATCGACAATATCTGTCGGTTCTATTCCTAATGCTTTAGCAATATTCTCTACTGCCCCTTTTTCTACGCCATTAAGACATTTTCTTGTACCGAGTAAGCGCTGAATTGTGTCAGTGGAAACCGTAGCTTTTGTCGCTAGTTCTTCAATCGTCAGGTTAGCTTGCTTGTATGATTCTTTGAGCTTGCGTTTTCCAGTTGCACTCGATTGAACTTTATCGGATGGGCGCATAGTAGGTTTTTAGGTATGGTTGTTAGTTTTTCACTTAATTCGATAATTCGATAATCCCACAGGGGTTGAAACCCCTGTCTCATAGCGAAAGTCGTCTGAAGACGACTAAAGATTAGTATTTGAGTCGGTTTCAACCGACTTTTGCTATGAGCCAGGGAATTAATTCCCTGGCGGACTTCGGGAAAATCCCACAGTCCAAACTTACGCACTCAGACCAAAGAAACCGGATTTTTACGAAAATACTTCCCACTCACCCGTATTTTCGTAAAAACCAGGTTTCTGATTCCCCATTCGTAAATCCTAATTTAATTACTTCTTTCTGGCTAGGGCAGATAGGTTTGAATATCCTGCCCTATCTGCCCTAAACTTGAGGGCAAATCGCAAACTAAAACTAACCTTATCTGCCCTAGACTATGACTTTTTGCTTCAGTAGGATATCTGTAGAAAGATCAAACTACTAAGAGAGGAAACAGCCATGAATTTTAATTTATTCGGAAACTCGCAACCTGATGAAGATTATAGCGAAATTAAGAAACAAATCCTGCGAGAATCGTTGCGACAAGTTCGCCACAGCTACAATCTTGCTCTTTTTGTCACCGCCGCATCGGCAATGGTTATTTTCGGAGGGTTCGGACTTCTATTTTGTGAGAAAATCTCAGAGGCTACTCTCACTGCTTCGGGCGGATTGTTGACAAGTTTGGGCAGCGTTGAGTTTGCCAAGCAAAAGAAGAAGGAATTGCAGCAGATGATGGATGATTTGGAAGACTAACATCGAGTTTTAAATCGCCCGCTTCTTTCCTCGTCCCCCAGGCCTGGAAACCACCTAAATTGTAGGGACACGGCACTGCCGTGTCCTGGCTTAGATATCCTAGTTTTTAGCCGCCCCAAACCTTCTTCAAAACATCTTGAGGAGAGATGTCTGCCATTTTGCCAGTAGGAGATTTAATGCCCAAAAATCGATCGCTCTTTGGCAACAATTTCGCCGGTTCAGTCGGGCCGAACAAAGCTATTGTATAAGTTTGAACCGCCACAGCTAAGTGCATCGGCGCACTGTCAGTACATATCATCAAATTAGCAGCAGCAATTGTCGCAGCCAACTTGCCGACATCATCCGGCGAGATAACTTTTACATTTGGACATAACTCGACTAACTTTGTTACGAATTCTGCATCTTCTGGGCCTTTCACAACAACAACGGGCAAATTCGGCTGCCGCTGCTGACAATCTTCAATTATTTGCTTCCAGTTGTCTGTAGGGTAAATTTTGTCAATACCTTTAGACACAGCTAATTGACTCGAACCGCCGTGAATTAGAATGTAACCGCTTTCTTTTACGCCCAACCGCTGCTGTTCGGCTTCCGCCCACTGAATGTCCTGTTTAGGTACATTAATTGCGATCGCCGGACAAGGATTTGTAATGTTGAATCCTTGCAGCAAATCGTGGTACATTGAAGCCGCGTACTGTTCAGTTTTCAGCGGTATCGCAGCGGTGAGAAATCGAGCGCCGTTGGTTCCAGAATAGCCAACTCTCTGCGGAATGCCGGTCAGCCACAGCAGCAGCCCTACAGTCCACCGCTGGCCTAGGGAAATAACTGCTTCGTATTCGCGATCGCGAATTACGCCCAGTAAATTGCCCAAATCTGCCATAGCGTTGCGGTCTTTGAAATTGTACGTCAAGACTTCTTTGACGGATTTGCAGACTCGGTAAGCGCCCTTCGCCCTCGGTTCCACGATGACATCAATTTGCGCGTCGGGATAAGACTGCTTGAGGTCATCAAGAGTGGGGAAAAATAAAATTTGGTCGCCAATCCCGCCAGGGACAAGTGCTAGTATTCGCATCATAAACGATCGGGCTATTATTGATCGAGGTAGCTCTCAGAGATCGGCTCTCAACTATCAGCTTATAGTATTTATAGACCTTAAAAGCTACTGGCTGACAGCTAAACAACTGACTCAAAAGTACAGGACGCTCTTATTATATATATCTAGTTGGGTTAAAAACGGTTAGTAAATGCACTTATTAATTCCTGCAGCGGGTTCAGGGCGACGGATGGGGAGTCAGCGGAACAAACTGCTGCTGACTTTGCTCTCTAAACCTTTGCTGAGTTGGACTTTGGCTGCTGCTGAAGCTTCGCAGCACATTAGCTGGATTGGCATCATGGGCCAGCCAGACGATTTTCCTGATTTTAAAGCAATTGTGAGCGATTTATCTTTGCTTAAGCCCGTGGAACTGATTAAAGGAGGCGCCACCAGGCAAGAGTCAGTTTACAACGGTTTGCAGGCTTTGCCCCCCAATGCCGATCGAGTGTTGATTCACGACGGCGCGAGGTGTTTGGCAACTGCTGAATTGTTCGATCGATCGGCAGAGGCCCTCTTGACCTGTCCGGGCTTGATTGTCGCCGTCCCGGTCAAGGATACGATTAAGGTCGTAGATGAGCGTCGGATCGTGCGAGACACCCCAGACAGAAGCAATTTGTGGGCAGCCCAGACTCCCCAAGGATTTGAAGTGAAATTGTTAAAGCAGTGTCACCAAGAAGGGCGACAGAAAGGTTGGGAAGTTACCGACGATGCGGCTTTGTTTGAAAAATGCGGTTTACCAGTGCAAATTGTCGAGGGAGAAGAGACGAATTTGAAAGTCACAACGCCCGTAGATTTAGCACTAGCTGAATTTATTTTGCGACAAAGAGCAGAAAAAAGCAAATAGAATTCGTTGACTCATTTTAATAACGGGCAAGATGCCCGTTCCACAATCCATAATTTTATTAATTGTGGAAGAGCCATCTTGCCTGTTCGTTCCACAATCAATAATTTGTTAATTGTGGAACAGGCATCTTGCCTGTTCCTTTGCACCTGCTCTGGAACCTGTTCCACAATCAATAATTGGTTAGTTGTGGAACAGGCATCTTGCCTGTTCCTTATGTTATCTTAGAAATCTCATAGCTGGAAGTAAAAAATATGATTTCTGTTGCGCCGATCGCACCACCGTTACCCATAGGCGAACAGCGAGTGGTATTTAGAAATATTACTTGGCAGGGTTATCAACAACTGCTACAGATTTTGGGCGATAAACGAGCAGCTACATTGATATTCGACCGAGGAATTTTAGAAATTACCATGCCTTTAGAAGAACACGAATTTGCGGCACGCTTAATCGAACGACTGATTATTATTTTGGCTGTAGAGCTAGGTTTAAAAATCAAAACAATGGGTTCGACAACCCTCGATCGATCGGACTTAGAGCGCGGTGCAGAACCAGACAATGCCTATTACATCCAAAATCAGCCCCTCGTAGCCGGTCGTACAGTAGATTTAGCCACTGATCCGCCACCCGATTTAGTCGTAGAAATAGATATCACCCATACTGATATTAACAAGCTTGCTCTCTATGCCAGTATGGGAGTACCGGAGTTTTGGCGTTACAATGGTAGAGAATGGCGAATTTATAAGCTGGAGAACGATGAGTATTTGGAAGTATCGGTCAGCCCCACTTTTCCGATCGTGCCCAAGGAAAAGCTCTACGAATTCTTGGCAGCAGCACAGGTAGATGAAGTAGAAGCGGAAGTGAATTTCCGCAACTGGGTGAGAGAGATGACAAATATTAATAATACAAGTGGAGGATGAAAGGAATGCAATATAGCGGTAAATGGCGGATCACAGAGATGGCAATGTGGGATAGTGATTACTTGGACATGGAAGTTGAAGCGTATATCGAGATCGATCAAACAGGTTCAGGGGAATTTCAATTCGGTTTAGTATCAGGTGAAATTGACGGCGAAGTCGTAAAAGATGGAAAGGATCAGCGATTTGAGTTTACATGGGACGGTAATGATGAGAACGATCCTGCATCTGGTAGCGGTTGGCTCAAATTAAAGGATAAAAACTCGGTAGACGGTCGAATCAAATTCCACCAAGGCGACAGTTCTAGTCTTGTGGCAAAGCGCATGAAGTAGGCAATCAGCGATCGCACTATTGGTTATGCGATTTTTTTAAACAGCAGATATCAGCAGATAAAGGCAGATACAATCCCATCCGCGTTCATCTGCTGATATCTGCGGTAACAAAATCCAAATCTAACCAATAACCAATAACAACTGACTTAGGTTTTTCATGAAGGATTAATCGCAAACTCGCCCTCACTATCAACCTCTGCCGCACTTGTTGTCACGACATCCAAAAACGCAAACACGGCCGGAACTAACAGCGCATCCCTCAAAACAGCCACCCCAATTACCCTCTCAAAATCCGCCGGCAAACTGCAAACTTTCACCGAAGCAGGTATCGGTTCTGCGGCCAAACGGGGCAGAATTGCTGTACCCAAACCTTGCATCACCATACTGACAATAGTTGAATCTTCGCTGAGTTCGTAACCGATATTTAAGGGAAACCCCGAAGTGGTCAAATATTTGCGAAGCGGTATCGAACAAGGATTTTCTGCCGGCTGCAAAATCAGGGGATAGTTCGCTAATTCTTCCCAGGTAATCTTAGCACTTTTACATTGTCCATTCGGGGGCAGCAACACAACATATTTATCCCGCAAAATTTCTCTAGTTTCAAATTCATCGGAAATGGGAAGAGAGACAAAGCCGATGTCTGCTTTGCCCGAGCGCAAAGCTTCTTCCACAGCTTGGGTATAATAAACTTCGGTAATGCTGACGGCAATTTTGGGAAAGCAACTGCGAAATTTAGCAATAATACCCGGTAGGATATGAGTTGCGACACTCCGAAAACTAACTATCCGTACCTGGCCTCCCTGCAAACCTTTTTCTAAATCCGCTTCTTTGACCATCATTTCTAAGGCGCAGGCTATTTGACGCCCGTGAAGCAGCACCCTTTCCCCCACTGGCGTCAGTTGAGCACCGTGTCGCCCTCGGTGGAACAATTGCACTCCCAATTCCGTTTCTAAAGAGGCGATGGCGTGGCTGACGGCGGATTGGGACAGTTCCAATTGCAAAGCCGCCTCGCTAAAGTTTTCACAGTCTGCTACAGCTATCAAAGCTTGAATCTGAGAGAGTTTCATCCGCCGCGTATTGATTTCGTTCATAGCATTTGTGCCAGTAGTACCCAAATTGTCACAAGGGCTTCGATATATCGATTTTATTCATACAACCTATGCAAACAATGCTTTGATTGTCAATTGCCGCCGAGTTAAGGTTAATTTATCAGGTACCAGATAGACTTTTACAGGGCTTGCACGACAACAATCTTGTGCTGTAATTGCGGTTGATTTATTGCAGTTGAAAGCTATTTTTTGTAATTTTATTGGTGCAAATTTTGTAAAATTTATCACTTTAAGGTGTTGGCTATGTCTACTTACAAAAGTCGGATAAATCCCCGAAAAATGAGGTTTTTTTTGATTTCCGATCGATCTCAACCATCCGAAAAACAAAAAGGGCCATCTCTATTTTCAGCTATAAATCAAATTGGGCAGTTTTTGCTCTACCTCATTTCTGGTGAGGACGAACTGAGAATTTGGCAGGCGTGCGATCGCTATGGTAACACTTGGTGGCACGGTTGCGATCGGGCGACTGGTCGTTCTACCTGCGTGGCGACAGATGATGAAATGCGCGCTTGGATCGATCGGCGTTATTGCCAATAGTAGTGTGTGGGTTGCGTGGAAATGAAGTGAAATACAGCCCTCAATTAGCAATTACCCATTAGCAATTAGCAATTACCCATTAGCAATTACCAATTACCCAGTAGGAGATGCTATGCTTCAAATATCTTCCGAATGTGCAGCGCCCGTTAGCGGAGCCCTCGAAGAGGATCGCATTATTTTGATGGAAAACGAGGTATACAGATTGCCTCAAACTCATCAAGAAATTCAAGTTTTGTCAGGAATTGCTTGGATCACACTTGACCAACAGGACATCATCTTGCGTAGTCATGAAAAAGCATCGCTTGCACCCAGCAAAAACTTTGCTGTCATATCCGCTCTCAACAATATGCCGCTGATTCTGACACTCAGGCAAGACAAAAACCCAGTTAGAACCTAGCGACTGAAAAAAAAAAATCGGCAGGAACACCCCAAAGAGCTCTATCTTAATATGTATAACTTGGCTCTTGGAGGACTCGATCGGTGCACAGCCGCTCTTACCACTTCAGCTATATCACAGCTATCAGTATTGTCTTATCGCCCGCACTCAGCTTGCTAGCAATTTCAGAGGCTTGGGCTTATCCCCCAACCATCAATGCCAGGCGCGTCCAAGCGAGCGATTCCCTACGCGATAGCTTCGCTTCACTCGCTCAGGCAACAGACCCCAAAACGCAAGCAGACGAACTCTTTGAAACAGGAGTAAAACAGCACCGCGAGGGTTTGTTTCAAGAAGCTATCCAGACTTTTGAGCAAGTTTTGGCAACTCGCAAGCAACTAGGCGACAAACGGGGAATCGGAGAAACCCTCAACAATATGGGGGAAGTTTACGCGGAAATGGGTTCGCAGCCCAAAGCTTTGGAAGTTTTGCGCCAAGCTTTAGTCATTCACCGAGAAATCGGCGAAGGGTCTCGTATCGCGCGCACTCTCAATCTCATCGGTTTCGTCAACCGGGTTGCGGACAATTTTTCCGAAGCGATGAAACTGCACCAAGAAGCTTTGGAACTTGCCAAAACAGCCAACGACAAAATTGAAATAGCAGAGTCTTTTCACAACATTGCGGCCGTGTACGCAGAACAGGTCAATTACGCCAAGGCGATCGAATTTTACCAGCAAGCGCGCACGATTCGCACTGTTGAGGGCGATCGCCGCGATTTAGGCCGTACCCTCAATAACATGGGCGGCGTCTACTACAACATCGGCGACTTTAATAGAGCCATGGAGTTTTACCACCAAGCTTTAGCAATTCGTCGGGAAATCGGAGACAGGGCTGGCGTCGGTCGCCTCCTCAACAACATGGCACTTACCTCTCGCAAACTCGGCAAAGATACTCAAGCGCTGATCTATTTTCAGCAAGCAATACCGATGTTAGAAGCAATCGGCGACAAGACAAGTATCGGACGCTTGCTCAACAACATGGGCGCAATTCATGAAAGTCTCGGTCAATCTGCTAAAGCTCTCGAATCCTACGAGGGAGCTTTAAAAATTGCTCGTGATGGCGGTGACAAAGCCGGAGAAACTACGGCGATGGAGGGCATTAAACGATTGTCTTCCGGTCAGCTTGTGCCGCAATAATAACAGTTAAGCGGTTCGGCGTCTCGGATGAAAATTGGAAGCGCTCGACTAGGGCGGCGATTTGGCAGTAATCTGTCAGTGGTTGCATCATTGGTTGCCAAAAGTACATAGCTTCAAAAGAGTAAAAAACTTCAGGGGCGCTAGAATTTGATTAACATCACGATCGAAAGATAGAAACAGTTTCTGTAGCATTTCGTCGGCCCGATCGGCCACCAAACCATTAATCTAAGCTATGTATATCCGTACCGAAAAGCCAGAAGATTTAGAAGCTGTTCGCCAAGTTAATATTGCGGCATTCGGGCGAGAAAATGAGGCAAACTTAGTGGATAGATTACGGGGAATTGCATCTACATTTTCCTTCGTTGCCTTACCATCCGATCGCATTGTCGGACACATTTTATTCAGTCCGGTTGTCGTCGAAGGAAAATGTTCTAGCAATTTGTCGATTCTGGGGTTGGCACCAGTCGCAGTTCTTCCCGAATATCAGCGCCAAGGTATAGGAACGCTGCTGATCCAGCAAGGTTTAGAAGAGTGCAGGCGATCGGGATTTCAGGCAGTGGTTGTGCTTGGTCATCCAGATTTCTATTCGCGTTTTGGGTTCATTCCTGCTAGCAGAAAGAGCTTGAAATGTGAATACGATGTGCCCGAGGAAGCTTTTATGGTTTTGGAGTTAGAAAGTGGAGCTTTGGAGGATTGCAGCGGAACGGTGAAGTATCGATCGGAGTTTAGTCTATGCGAGTGATATTAATTCCGCCCTTCATGGGAATTATTCATCTCTCTGCGATCTCCCTCTGCGTTCTTTGCGTTCTCTGCGGTTAAATCATTCCAATGCAACCGGAACCGATCTGACGAAGTAGCGGTTTTTATTGTCATGTATCGTAAAAAATTATAAAAGTAACATTTAGTAGTCACAGTGGAAAGCGGTTGTGCTTTACTTGCCTTTGTGAACCATAAAACCTGTACAACCATTCCCCAGCAAAGTTATTTAAACGCCCCCTTTTCCCTTCTCCCCTTTTGCACCTTGCAAAGCAAAAATCGGAGTTTGAGCAGATTTCCCCTTTAGAGCAACAGATCCCAAAGCCTCGCAAATGAAGTTTAGCTCGATCAACTCACACACCCTTTCACCAATCAAAATTTGGTTTTCCCCCGCCTTGCTCATCAACCGAGCCGCCGTATTCACCGTATCGCCGAGGATATTAAACTCCCTGCGCCCTCGCGGTTCCCCAACCTCAGCAGCAAACACCGGCCCCCGGGACAGCCCAATTTGACAGCTTACTTTTACTTCTTCACCCGCGATAATTACCAGAGGCAAACCTGCAATGATATCTCGGATCGCAATCGCCGCACTAGCCGCGCGGCTGGCGTCATCCGTGTGAGCGTCGGGCACGCCAAAATAAATCAGCATATCCGAACCGTCTAAGTGCGCCGTTACTTTTTGCAACACGCCCCCTTTAGCTGAGACTACAGCATCGATCGACGCAAACACCCGAGAAAAACCCACTACCAGATTGACTTCTTCCTCCGGCGAAGCTTTGTCCACAGACTCCGGTAAACCAATCAAGTTGACAAACATCACCGTCGGTTCAGGAAAATCCGGCGGTATTTTGCGTTTATCGGCATTTTCAACCAGCAGTCTCAGGATCGTTTTGGGAATATAACTAGCAAGGGGTTCAAGCCGATTCACAGCTTCCCCGATTTCGCTTACCAAACCCGAAACGCTGCGATCGAGCAATACCGAACTCGGCATCCGCCGCCCAGTCAAAGTGATATCATACTCTCCGAGTCGATCGTCCGTGAAATCGTCCGCCACCAAAAAATAACCCTGTTTCCCGGGTTCAAAACGAAATTGCTCTCCCAATGACTCTCTAGCAGTTTCAGTCACACATACCCGCCCCACAGTCCCAGAACCCTCAGCTTGCTTAGCTTGCTGGACTGAATGCCCCAGCAGTACGTGAGCCATCCGCAGCGGCGTACCGATGTCAGCACTAATATAGCGGCCGCAGTGAATGCCCACCCGCATCCTCAAAGACAAAACACCCCGCGCCGTTTCAATATTGGCAAATTCCGCCATCGCCCGCTGCATCCGCAAACCCGCCCGCACCGCCCTCGCTGTATCCTCTTGGTGAATTCCTGACAGAAACTGCACCAGCATCGCATCTCCGGTAAACTCCAGCAAATCCCCGCCCGATTTGCTGACAATTTCAATCATTGAGGCAAAATAGTCGTTAATCACGCCCAGCAGCGTTTCAGCTCCCTTGCACCCCTGGGCCGCGTTCGCTTCCAACAGCGACGTAAACCCTGCCAAATCCGTGAACAGCAAGGTGCCTGTTTGCCACTGGTAGCGCACCTGGCCCGGGTTGGGCGGAGATTCGGACACGGGCCGGGGCACGTAGTCGTGGAGGATGTAGCGCAGAGTTCGCAGGTGATCGAAAACTCCCATTAGTGTTGCGGGGGACGGATCTACCCACGCAGCAGCGTACAGTTGAGCGGAAAGGAGCGATCGCAGCCGCAGTTCGAGCGCAGCTAAGGGAGGATTGTAGGTTAATCTATTAATAATTTCCACCTAGTCTATTCTTAAAAAATAAGGTAAGTTCGATCGCTCTAGTGGCAACACCAATAGTTCGACTTAATACCATTATGATAAGTTTCCAGTGAACCCATACCAACCCAACCCAAAACCCACGATAGAAACTTCCGAAAGTCACAGTTTGCTAGCTCCCGATTTGATCCGAGCTGCTCGCTCGGCCTATGGTATGTATCTAAAAGTGCATTCCGACCAGATGCAGCGTCCGGCCGGTGTAGTTGTGAGTCAAGGAAGCGATCGAGGCCAGGTAATTTTTGCTTCGCAGCCCGTTTTGTTGCCCGGTGAACGTTTTGTTACTTTTGACGAAATTGAATCTCAAATGTATTAATTGGTAATTGGGCATTGGGCATTGGGCATTGGGCATTGGGCATTGGGCATTGCGAGTTGGAAATTGACAACTAATATTTATGTTTGCTTGAACGATTGTCAAAAAATAGGTTTGTAGTGAGGACTAAAGTCCTCAGAATTTGACTCTTGACTAAAGTCCATACTACAAACCTTATGGGTAATTGACCAAACAAAATCTAACAATTAATAAATAACCACAGTCAACAGACAACAGACAACAGTCAACTTTCAACAGACAACAGACAAATTAATGGAAATTATCTTTAATTGCCTTGTCACGGCGATCGTCTTTATTTTTGGATCGGCTATTGGCAGTTTTCTAAATGTGGTAGTCTATCGGTTGCCTGCGGGTTTGTCGGTGATCCACCCTCCTTCTCGCTGTCCCAAATGTTTAAATCAACTCAGAAATTACGAAAATATACCCGTGTTCGGTTGGCTGTGGCTGCGGGGACGCTGCAATCACTGCCGCAGTCGGATTTCTGCCCGCTATCCGCTGGTGGAAGCAGCTACGGGTTTGCTGTTTTTGTTAATCTTCTGGCGGTTTGGCGTAACAGTGCAAACTCTTGGTTTTTGGGCTTTGTTTAGCTGGCTGTTGGCTTTGTCTTTGATTGATTGCGATACAATGACTTTGCCTAATTCTTTAACTCGATCGGGTTTGGTGGTCGGATTGGTTTTCCAAATGGCGAAAGGTTGGTGGCCGACATTTAGTTTGATCGACTCGATACAGTATCTGGTACTCGATGGGATCGCGGGAGCAGTTGTCGGGTTGTGGCTGTTTGACGCGATTGGACTCGCCGGCACGATCGGACTGGGGCAGAATGCTATGGGCGCCGGAGATACCAAATTGGCCGCCTTGATGGGAGCTTGGCTGGGCTGGAAATACTTGCTGCTAGCGGGATTCATCGCCTGTTTAGCCGGGGCTTTTGCCGGTGGCGGGGCGATCGCCCTCGGCTTGCTCGATCGGCGTCAACCCATGCCTTTCGGCCCCTTTCTGGCTCTCGGTGCAGCAATTACTGCTCTGTGGGGGGAAGCGATCTTATCTACTTACTTACATTTGTTTTTCCCGAATTTTAGTTTCTGATCGGCAGGCAGTCAGGCGCGATCGAACATAATATTGTCTCAAAAATTGGTAAAATTGTTCCGTGTCTTGGATTACACTTACAACTACTAGCTTTCGTTGGGAAGCGGAATTAATGCAGCAGCTCCTAGCTGCTCATGAAATCCCGGCCCGGATTGTAGACTTGGGCATAGCATCTTATTTGGGGGCTGGAAGTGCTACAGCCCTGCAAGTTCTTCCAGAACACCAGCGAACTGCATCGCTCCTCATCAGTCCCGTTGAAGATGAGTCTGAATCTGGTGATTAGTCATTAGTCATTAGTCATTAGTCACTGAACAACTAACAATTGACAACTAGCAACTAACAACTAACAATTACTAATTACCAATTACCAATTACCAATTACCAATTACCAAGTTTTAATGTCTCTATTTGATTGGTTTGCAAATCGACGAAAATCAGTACCGAACTCCCAAGAACGGCCGGAACGAGAAATTGCGGACGGACTTTGGAATAAATGCGAAGCTTGCGGTGCCCTCAGTTATACCAAAGACCTGCGAGCAAATCAAATGGTTTGCTTGGAATGCGGGCATCATATCAGAGTTTACAGTGACGATCGCATCGAGCAGTTGATCGATCCCAATACCTGGGTACCCCTTAACGAAGGACTGCACGCCACCGATCCCCTGAAATTTCGCGATCGAAAAAAATATAGCGATCGGCTCCGAGAATTTCAAGAAAAAACAGGCCACCTAGACGCCGTAGAAACAGGCATCGGCAAACTAGAAAATTTGCCAGTCGCCCTCGGAGTCATGGAATTTCAGTTCATCGGCGGCAGCATGGGCTCAGTTGTCGGAGAAAAGCTAACTCGCCTCATCGAACACGCCACGCGGGAACGCTTGTCCGTGATCATTGTTTGCGCTTCCGGTGGTGCAAGAATGCAAGAAGGAATGCTCAGCTTGATGCAAATGGCTAAAATTTCCGGGGCTCTGGAACGCCACCGGGAAGCCAGACTGCTTTACATCCCGATTTTGACCCACCCGACCACCGGCGGCGTCACCGCCAGTTTTGCCATGCTGGGAGACATTATAATTGCAGAGCCAAAAGCTACTGTGGCCTTTACGGGCGGCCGGGTAATCGAGCAAACTCTGCGGGAAAAGCTGCCGGAAAATTATCAAACTTCCGAATACTCCTTCGCCCACGGTTTTGTAGACTTGATTGTACCTCGGACTCAATTAAAGAAAACTCTCGGTCAGCTCATCAGCCTCCACCAGCCACAGCCTTTCTTGGCAGACTCGGAATTCCCCGCCCTCAATGGCAGCGACAACCACGCTTTGCCTCCGCAGACTCATGCTTTCAAACTTTCTCCCTAAGCTGCCGCGCCGGAGGATTGTCTGTTGGTGAGTGCGGGGCACAGAGGGAAATTTCTGAGGAATGGCGAAAAACCCGGCTTCTACCAAAAATATTGAGTTTGTTAACGAGACGTTCACGCAGACACCGGGTTTTGAGCCCCATCCGCGCAACTCCTATTGGTAATAACGACGCAGCAGTGGGATGATATTGATCGGAAGTTGATTGGCCCTGGAGTTTGGCTGGGCAAAAATGCCTAGTCGCAGTTAGCGGTTAGTTAGCTTGCGATAGATCAAACAAAATCTCAGAACAAACTAACAAAACAAGCTAACAGCGCTTTCTCAAATTGTCCGGCTTTCAGTTAATAGCCGTCAACTCAATTTTGACCTGTCAGCGACCTAAAAATTATGGGTTTTGCAGACCTGTCCATCGCAGAAATAGCAGAGGACTTCAACGTCCCTGTTGAAGACGTGATCCGCTTGTGCGATGAGTTGGAAATTGCCTACAAGCACCCTCAAACCCGTTTGGCTTTAGAGGATGTTAAGGCAATTATGTCCACTCTCGAAAAAAGGCGCGACTCAAAACTTCTTGCAGATTAGCTCGCAAAATTCCTCTACCTTTAAAGGTATAGCTGCACAAACTTTCGCCAGTTGTTGCAGAATCAGGGAATTTTGAACACACATCTGTTTGCCAGCTACGATCTCTTAGCGTTCAATAATTTGCCGGATTTTTTTAAGGAGAACCATGCTTAAAAGATATTTCATTGCTCTGACCGCTGTATTCTTGAGCTTTCAGTTATTTGTCAGCAGTGCGATGGCTGTCGAACTGAGTCCTGAACTTCGCACTGTGACTTTGAATGACAAGGGTGCTCCGGTAGTGCTGAGCCTCAAACAAGTTCAGCAAGGCAAACGCCTCTTCAATTCGGCTTGCGCTCAATGTCACGCTGCGGGCATGACAAAAACTGACCCGAACGTGAATTTGAGCCCGGAAACTCTGGCTTTGGCCAACCCGCCCCGCAATAATATTGAGTCGCTGGTGGACTTTATGAAAAATCCCACCACTTATGACGGGTTTGAGGAAATTTCGGAACTGCATCCGAGCATGAAGAGTGCGGATATTTTCGCTGAGATGAGAAATCTCTCGGATGACGATTTGTACGCGATTGCCGGTCACATTCTGTTGCAGCCAAAAATTGTCTCCAAGCAGTGGGCTGGTGGCAAAGGCGCTCGCTAATCGATTTTAGATTTTAGATTTTAGATTTTGGATTTTGGATTGAGAGAGGGCTGAAGTTCGGCAAGAATTGCTGGCTGGTCGTTTTTCGCTCTAACATCTGAAATCTAAAATTTACCTCCGGCTCATTGATTATCGCAAAAGGTTGTAGTCCCTCATGCTGCGTCGTGGTGCTTTTGTCTGCTTTCTGTTGGGGATGTTAATTATTTTGCCACTCGTGCTGTTGGCTCCTCAACCTGTTTTGGCTGCTGCCGATTCTTACGTGAATAGGTATTTACAAGCCAGCGAACCTGTGGCTCTGGAGTTGGACTCTGAGGGACATACTCGCTTGTTTTCAGCTCAGGATTTGTCTGCGGGCAAGGTATTGTTCGAGCAAAATTGCCTGAATTGTCACGTCGGAGGAGCTAATTTGCCCGATCCGACGATATCTCTGTCTTTGGCTGACCTCAAAGGGGCAACGCCTCCCCGCAACAACATCAATAGTCTGGTGGCGTATCTGAGAGAACCGATGACTTATGACGGTACTGAGGAGACTTTTTGGTGCCGCCAAGTGCCGGAAAGCTGGATGCCACAGGCTGAGATTGAAAATTTAGCGGCTTTTGTGATCCGGGCTGCTCAGAAAGCTCCGGGCTGGGGCGTGGAGAATTTTGAGAGTTGAACTGCCACTGCCAAAAAGTGGTAAATTACTCGGAAGAAGGCGATACGAATGCGCGATCGCGCCTGTTTTAACAGGTAAAATATCTAAAGAATCACCCTTTGCGTGTCCATTAGAGGAGAACTGCGTTGAAAAGACTCTTATCGATCGCCCTATTAGCGTTCGCAATTTTTACCGTCGGCTTTGGCCGCCCTGCTTTGGCAGGAGATGCCGCTAACGGAGCTAAAATCTTTAGCTCGAACTGTGCTGCTTGTCACATCGGTGGCGGCAACGTGGTTATGGCCATGAAAACCTTGAAAAAGGAAGCTCTTGAGAAGTACGGTATGAATTCTCTCGAAGCTATTACCACTCAGGTAACTAAGGGCAAAAATGCTATGCCTGCTTTCGGCGCCAAGTTGAAGCCCCAACAAATCGAGGATGTAGCAACCTACGTGCTCCAACAATCTGAGAAAGACTGGAAAGGCTAAACTGCCTCTTTGAAGTCGGGCAGCCTGGGCGGGTTTGATTTAATTTAAAACTTGTCCTCCCGATCGCACCCTCTCTCACCCTTTGGCGAATAAATATCGGTTTGCAGCGATCTTAACCTATTTGGGAAAGCGCGCCAGAAATCTGATTTTTATGAGCTCAAGGGTGAGGGAGGGTAATTTTATTTTAGATTTTAGATTTTAGATTTTAGATTGAAGATTGAAGATTTTAGATGGAAGATTTTAGATTGCTAAATGCTGACTTTGTATAAACTGTCAAGCACCTTATATTAAGATTTATGTATGAAAGCGGGTCATAAATTGGGGTTGTGTGCTAGGATATAAACCCTTTACTAGCAAAGCCTTGAAATCCAAATTAAAGTCGATCGGGGATCGGGAATCTACACCTGCCATGAACGTAAAAACATCAGCAAAAGTTAAAACTCAAGTTAAAACTCTCGGAGACGCTGCATCTGGGGCGATTGAGAAATATTTCCACAAAAGTGTAGCGCACGAGGCTGAAGTTATCAAAGACAAAGACGCGGAAGAACTTCATCAAATGCGCGTGGGATTGAGACGTTTGCGATCGGCTGTGACGGGTTTTGCTCCGGTTTTAGACTTGCCAAAAGAGGCTTCGGAAGGCAAAATTGGTAAGGTGGGGCGGATTCTGGGAACGCTCAGGGATTTGGATGTGATGCTCGAAAGTCTCCAAAACCGCTATTACCCGAATTTGCCGACTGAAGAACAGGAAGTTTTAGATAAAGCTTTGTTGAATTTGCTCAAACAGCGCCACCGGGCTTTGAAAGGGGTGAGGGCGATTTTAGAGCACAAAAGCTACGAATCGCTGAAGCAGTCGATCGAGGATTGGCTGGAAAAACCGAAATTTCAGGCGATCGAACATTTGCCAATTGCTGAGGTTTTGCCAGATTTACTGTTACCTCAAGTCAGTGAGTTTTTCCTGCATCCGGCTTGGCTGTTGGGCACGGAATATGAGGATGGCAAAGTTAAAGTTGCTGATGATTTGAATGCTGAGGCTGTCGAAGAGAAGTTAGCAGCCGAGGGAACTATTCTGCACGATTTGCGGAAGCAAGCTAAGCGAGTTCGCTATTTGATGAATCTGTTTGGGGATTTTTACAGCGAGACTTACGAAGTTTATGTCGAAGATGTAAAAGCTATTCAGGAATGTTTGGGCGATATTCAAGACAGTGAAGTTTTAGGCGAGTTTCTGACAGAGTTTGTCGATCGCGATCTGAAAAAAGAGTTGCCGAAGTTGGCTGGTTTGTTAGCCGAAAATCGCTATGCAGCTTGGCAAAAATGGCAGATTTTGCAGCGTCGGTATTTGAGTTCGGAAATTCGGCAAGGTTTTCGATCTGCTTTAATTCATCCTGTGGTTGAAGATGCTGCTAAGCTCGATTAGCCGTAACTATAACGCGCCAATCCGCGATTTATAAAAGGATTCGCGGATTTAAAGTGCGATCGCGCCTTGGGAAGGAAAAGGGCGAGCGCTTTTGAGTATGACGTAAAATAAAGGGCGAGCGCGTTTTTTACCATAGCAAATCAAGACTGCAACCACTTCATCAACTTATCTGTCGCAGTGCCGATAGACTGTCCCATCTGTTTCTTCAACCGCCACCGCTGAAACGCTTTTTCGTAATCTTCCCCTTCAGTTTGATAAACATTCCAAGCATTCAGCGACAAGCCCAATCCCCACGTTAGTAAAATGAAAAGCGACCAAGAAAGCTCGTGGGCTGCTGCTAGATTAAACAAAACTAAAAAAGTATTAATAATGCCGTACTTTGTCACATTTTTCTGCAATTTGCGACGACGGAAAGCGTTAAAAACTAGCTTTTCTTGAACTTCTCCTCTAGTTGCTAACCATTGCTGTTCCGCCGCCACAATATCCTGTTCGGAAATGCCCAATTCCGCTGCAATCTCGAAAAGCTGGACTCTGGATAATTCCCCTTCATCCTGTCGCCGCGCGATCGCAAGCTGTAAAATACCCTGAGCATCCTCTGAACCGTAAATGTGATTTATTTGACTTTCATTTGTGGCCATAACAGGTTTCCTATAATTCCTGACATCCTTTCTATGATAGATATAGACGCAGTTAAACGACAGGTAGTGACATTGGCGGATTTCAACACCCGGACATTTGAGTGAGGGAGACTCTTGACTATGGGAGGGGAAATCGAAGAACCGATATATTACCTCAAATTGCAACTAATTAATTTCCCGAAGTTTGACTAAGTTTGCTATCTCGTTTCAACATAAATTGATAAAATATCCCAAACAAAATCACCGCAATCATTCCCACGACTAAAGAACCTTCACCCTCATGCCAATATTTAAACAAATCTAGGCGCTGAGATGCAACTAACAAGGCCATTCCCGCCACTCGAAAAACATTAACAATAAAACCACAAGCAACAGCCACACCTACTATCAAAGCTTTATTTTGTTTAGTAGGAAACATCACCAAACAAACTACAGATAAACCTAATAAGTAATTCATTGCCTCTATACCCGAACAACCCCCATTTACCAACACCCTTCCTGTCGGTAAAGCCACATAATTACCGTCACGTGTTACATCAAAACCGACATACCACAAAGAATAATAAGCAAATTTAGCAGTAAGCGAGGTAATAAAATCCACTAAAGGTAACGTAATGACACTGGGGGTGCCATGAAAAAATAGTATTACCAATTCACGCCAATATAGTTTTAAGTTATGAAAACCTACCGCAAGTAGGCTCAAACCTAAACCAGACAAAAAAGGTGCAAGTCTTAAAAAAGGATCGAATTTACTGGAAACCACAGCACTTTTAAATAAAATAAAAGCTATTAATAGCGTCCCTGCTACTCTCGATAATAGGTCACTTTTTATCTCACTCTGTTTGAGAATATCCTGGTTGTCCCAAAGCAGGGAACCCACAGCGAACCAAAAAACTATACTCATCCAAAAATGAGCAATATCGTCCAGTTTCCACAGGAGTGTCATATTCAGAGTTACTAAAGCTGTGGCGATAATGATGAGCGAAAAAAGTTTTCTATTGAACATTTTAGATATTAGTTATTAGTTGATTGATGAGAGCCATACTTCGGACAGTTTTTGATTGCCAACCCAACCGTAGAATAAGGGTTTCCAGTCGAGGCGGCAATCAAAGTACCAACGAAAAATCCCGCCGGGTTTCAGACTACGAACTAAAAACAGTCCAGACTATTGTTATATCATATCATAAAAATAGTAGGAGATGTGGCCAACTCATTAGCTTGAAACCCTCCTACGGAGAGGAATCGGAGGATTTTAAGGGTCGTAAATTTTTTAGATGAGGTTAGTAGACACTCTGGAATTTGATGGGTGGTGAAACTCAGAGGCAACGCATAGCTCAGCATTAGGACACCTAGTGAAAAGACTGCTACTCGAAATGATTGGTTGGGTGTCTAGCACTTGCTTACTCAGCCGCTGTAAGCAAAGACTAAAAAGGGAGTGAATCAACAATACTTAAAAATAAGTAGCCTTAATGAGGCTTGGATTTCTTGAGAGTAGACGCAATTGGCACCGCGCACAGTGTGACACTGAGGTTCGAGTAAATAAGGCTGAGCGAGTTAGAGTTCGAGCAATGATCGATGATGATTATCTCCTTTTAAAGAATCTCAGTGTCTTTAGATCGAAAATTATTAAGAAACAGCCTTGCGGTATTTCTTAAATGTGCTGTCTAGGGGCGATTTGACGGGAGCATCTCAATAAAAGCAGCCAAGCTAGAAATTGGAGTTGGAAGCCAGGAGCCAGGAGCTAAGAGGAAAGAGGAAGAAGCAAGGAGGCTGAAGAAGTGTTTTTACAAATATGAGATGCTCCCGACTTGACGTTCAATACAACTACTCTGCTGTGCTGTAATTACGCCATCCATCTAGCGATGATTGGCTCTTTAACTGTGCCGCATCAAGTCGGATTAGTCGGTTGCGGAGATTGCTCGCCCTCTAAGATGTTTCAATGCCTAGTTGATATACTTAATTCCCTGGACTCAATTATAGATCTTAATAACAGCCGTAGCGCTGCAAATGTGTTTGACACCGGCTTCCAAGTCCGGGGTTTTCACGGTGGCGCACTATTAGATAATAAGAAACCTGGTTTCTTGGTGAAACCAGGTTTTTAGTTCTCTCATAAAATAATCAGTTTGACATCAAGCCAGGATGGAAAACCAGTTGAAAGGATAGCCTATTCAGCTTTTTTGGCCTGCTCGCGTTGCTTTTTGAACATAGTACCAAACCCAACAGCGGCTCCAGCAGCAAGCATTGTTAAAGGTTCAGGAGTAGCTTCAGTGTTGGCAGCACTAATGGTGCTGACGAAACTATCGCTATACTCAGCTTTAGGACCAATACCCTGGACGTGCAACCCTAATCTTAAAGTACCAGCATTCAATGCGGAAACTACATTATTATAATTTCCCGTAAAACTCAACGCCAAAATCTCACCACCGTGAACACCGTTAGACGCAGCACCTTTTTTCGTAGCTGAAAAATCAGTAGACCAAGCACTAAGGTTCCCACTTTGTGCCATATTAGCAGTTCCAGTATCTTCAAAATTAACTCGGTCAGTATTACCAACATCAACGCCAAAGGCGCTCAATAAATTGCTATTAGAACCTGTGTCAAAGTAAACTGCACCAATAAACATGTCGGCTAGGGATGTATTATTTGCAATGTTGAAGATAACGTTATTTGAGCCACCATCTTTGACATCAAAGCTAAACTGGTCAGCATAAGTATCTCCATACGTATTATCCCCACCACCTATATTACCAAAGCTGAAGGCAGAGGCAGGTGCTGCGGATACTGCACTAAGAGCGGCGACACCGGCAACAGCTAAAATAGATTTGACTAAGTTTAATTGGAATTTCATGGTTGACACCGTTATTTTTAAGTTGACTGGAAGCAGGTTTTTTTCCTTCACATATTCAATCTAAACCCAAGCACAAGTTAATGCAAGTAGTTTTGATAAAGATTCGATGAAGATTCAGAATACGCTGTTTGGATTTAGCCAAAGTGCCTAAATAGATGAGTTCTAGCTAGCCATTTGCTATGGCTTACATCAAAAAATAGGGGTGCTGCCACCCGGATTTTAGTCCTGACTTTTCTCTATATCAAAAAGCTATAACCCACCTTCCTAAACTGGGTTTTTACACAGCATAATTACTGATAAAACTATTTTTAAGCTCTAAATTATGCCCTTAAAAAGTTTTTGATCCGTTAATGTACGGTAGAAAAGTTTAAGTGAGAGCTTGATTGCTAGGTAAAAATAGGTAAAAACCGATGGTGACAGTTGAAGCTGCGGAATGTGGGCTATAACTCAGGACAAAATCTTGGATAGTATTCGGTGCGTCGATTCTCGCTTTCCGATTCAGCAACAAGCGCCATTTAGACTCATATGTTGCACGATTACCAAGAATCCGCTCTCCGGCCCGTTCTACAAAGAATGAGTTTTCTTGTGGGGAGTAGGGGGTGGGCAGGAGATCCCGCCCAAAACAGGCTTATCGATCGTGGTGCAACATCTCAGTTTAGAGACCAATGGTTTCGGTGGTCGTTATTATGTGTGACGCCGGAACTTTGACCGACTAAAAGGACGACTCGACTTTCTGGGACATAGTTTTCGGCACGCCTCTGCGGTAGAAGCGGCGCTGGCAGTTACCTAAAAATGTCGGCGTTGCACAATTTGAGGATGATTCTTGTGGCGTGTCCCGCCTGCGGTGAAAATACACGCCTTCGGGCTAGGAGAGCCCATCCCACAAAAAAATCAAAATCATCCGGCAATTAGGCAACGCCAAAATGTTGGGACTAACAATTCTATTTCTGGGTCTGCTTGCGCTAAAAATTTGTTAATATTATTTTTTGGAAAAAACTCAATTCCTAGATTTGACGGTGACAAGCAAGTTGAAAGACTTGACGCAGTAAGGGTTTGAGTAGCTTGTCATCAAAAAAATGTGTGCGTGCGATCGCTAATTTCTAGACTTTTTGCAGGGTCTAATCACGATCGTTCGTGTTCGCTACCATTTAAATGGTTAATAAACTTGTGATAATTACTACTCTCTTGAGGGAGGTTCAAGAGCCTAAACCCTCTAAATATCAAGGTTTCAGCGGGTTTCTCACTCCGTCAATTCCCCGATTCAGTTTGGCACTGTTTGAGGACAGCAGGAGGAACCGTCGCAGTCAGCAAAAATTTTCCCAGCCGTTGATTGAAGGTTCTCCGAGACGATCGACTCATTTGACATCTAAATTATCAGCGATCGTATGAAAACAGGATGATCGGCAGCAACTCAGCTAAAACATCTCGCGCTAAACTGCTAGAGAACTGACAAGCTTACCCCGCACGAGTTCAAGTGGATTTGATTGTGGTCAACCGTCTTGCTCAATCCCAAACCCTTTATCTGCGAAAACACGCCGAAAATCCGATCGACTGGTGGGCCTGGTGCGACGAAGCCTGAGAAATGACCTGGAGGGAAAATAAACCGATTTTTCTGTCAATTCGCTACTCTAGCTGCCACTGGTGTAGGGTGATGGAAGGGGAAGGATTTTGCGATCGCGCGATCGTCCAATACATGAATTCGCACTTTATACCGATAAAAAGCGCTTTTCACTGTCCCACCTGTTTCTTCAACCGCCACCGCCCAAACGCTTGTTCGTACTCTTCCCCTTCAGTTGGATAAACATTCCAAGCATTCAGCGACAATCCCAAGCCCCACCTTAGTAAAGTCAACAGCGACCAATCAAGCTCGTGCACTGCTGCTATAGCAATCGTAAATAAGTTGTAAATTTTTTACCCCACCCCAACCCTCCCCGAACTCGCGGGGAGTCCGTAAGAAATTCACAAATGATGCGAGGATTGCTATAACAGGTTTCCGATAATTCCTGACATCCTTATATATGAAAGATATAAGCGCAGTTAAACGGCAGGTAGTGGCCTTGGCGGATTTCAACATCTAGAAAATGAGGATGCGATCGCACTTCCGACAATCGCCAAGCCGGTAGGTAGTTCACCCCAAAGTATACATCCAGCCATCCCTCGCGCAAATCCTCACAATTCCGTCCCAAACTACAGGCGTCGCCTCAAATGACAAACCCGGCTTAAATCTCCCCGATTCTATTACTTTCAAACGGTAAAACTCGCCTTTAGCATTTCTCAAAGCATTCTGATCCCCCGACTTCGCTCGTTCCCAATTCAAATTGAACAAATAAACACCGTTGTAGCCCGCACTGATCAGTTTATTGCCATCTGTAAAAATCGGAGTCGAAATAGAAGAACCAATCGCTTTTTTAAATACTATTACCGGAGTATCGTAAGACTGGTTTCGCCAAGGTACAGCAATTTTTTGGCCTGTAATCATATCTTGGGAACCGATGTATAAATTGCCGTCGATCGCATTTGTGGCAAACAGCGCCGGAAACTCGCCTGAATTGTACTCGTCATTCAACGCCACCGAGCCAATTATCCCGCCTTCCCAGCTAGACAGTCGGCGATTTCCGGTAGGTAAAAACCATTCGACGCTGGCATTCGGTTCCTTGTTGGGATTCAGCTTCAGCACTCCACCGTTGCCCTGAATGTATTGTTTTTCAATGGCACAAAACAGTTTTCCCGATTTAGAGATTACAGCACTTCCATCCAAATCTGAACCAGTATAAAAATCCCAGACTATCTTTTTAGTTTCAATGCTAATACCGTAAATATGACCGGAACCAGCAGCTATAAATATTCTATCTTTGAGCCTTGATGGTGATGATTCCGCGACCAGGTTTCCCCTGTGCTTGCTGATATCTCCTGCTGCATAAAGCTGTACTTCCGACAAGATATTTGGCTGCTTGATTCCTTGTTTAATTTTGGCTTGGCTTGTGGAACTATCGAGAAAATAGCCGATCGCATTTTCCCCCGCATTGAACAAAACGCCACCGCCGAGGTCCAAAGCGCTGCTGTCGTTATCCCGGCTGTAGCTGGGCGTTTTCCTGATGTCCAATTTCCAAAGTTCCTTGCCAGTTCTAAAAGATATCGCCCTAAAACTCGGCACAACATTTTTGCCACCGCCACCCCTCCGGCTGCCTTGCAAAATCACAATTCTGTTTTCGGCGCTGGCTTTTTCATCGATATAAATCGTTGAGGAGCCTTTGATTATATCATCAAATTTATAGCGCCAAACTTCTTTATTAGTAGCAATATCTATTTTCCGCAAATTGTGGTCATAAGCACCTATAATTAAATAAGTTTTTCCCCCGTCTCTGGTAATTGTCGGCTGTCCCGTCCAACCCGCACCGCTCCAAACTACAGACCGCCTTCCCAGAAAAGTCCGTCCGCTGCCGAGTTGAAATTTGTCGATTAATTTCAAGCTTTTCGGAACACCTCGACCGTAGAAGCGGCGCTTGTCGTTACCTAAAAAGGTCGGGACTAATAATTCTATTTCTGGGTCTGCTTTCGCCAGAAAAATGTTAAGATTCGTTTCTAATAAAGCTTGATCCGAATCTTCAGTTTGGTACAGTTGGGAAACAGTAGGAGGAACTGCCGCGCTCAGCAAAAATTGTCCGAGCCGTTGATTGAAGGTTCTCCGAGATGATAAACTCATGTTAGATCGAGATACTCAGCCATAATATTAAAACATGATTATCGGCAACAACTCAACTAAAACATCTCACGCTACACTACGAGAGAAATAACAAGCTTACTGAATACGAGTTAAAGTATATTTGATTATGGTCAACCGTCTTGCTCAATCCCAAAGCCTTTACCTGCGGAAACACGCCGAAAATCCGATCGACTGGTGGCCCTGGTGCGACGAAGCCTTAGAAGCGGCCCGGAGCGAAAATAAACCGATTTTCCTGTCAATTGGCTACTCTAGCTGCCACTGGTGTACGGTGATGGAAGGAGAAGCATTTTCCGATCGCGCGATCGCCGAATACATGAATTCGCACTTTATACCCGTAAAAGTCGATCGCGAAGAACGCCCGGATATCGACAGCATTTATATGCAAACCTTGCAAATGATGACCGGTCAAGGCGGTTGGCCGCTCAACGTTTTTCTCACTCCCGACGAGCGAGTTCCCTTCTACGGAGGCACTTATTTCCCTGTAGAACCGCGCTACGGACGGCCTGGATTTTTAGAAGTTTTGCAAGCAATTCGCCGCTTCTACGACACAGAAAAAGGCAAAGTAGAATCCTTCAAAGCAGAGATTTTAGGCAACCTCCAACAGACGGCAGCGCTGTCAGGAGTAACGGCCGAATTAAATCGCGAAATCTTTCAAAAAGGCTTAGAAATCAACACCGGAATTGTTGCCGGCCACAACCCAGGTCCCAGTTTTCCGATGATACCTTATGCTGAGCTAGCACTGCGGGGAACGCGATTTAATTTTGAATCAAAATACGACAGCAAACAAGTCTGCACTCAGCGCGGATTAGACTTAGCATTGGGTGGCATTTACGACCACGTAGCAGGCGGATTTCACCGCTACACGGTTGATGCGACTTGGACTGTGCCACACTTTGAAAAAATGCTTTACGACAACGGTCAAATTGTTGAGTATTTAGCGAATTTGTGGAGTGCGGGAATACAAGAGCCTGCTTTTGAAACTGCGATCGCGGGGACAGTAGAATGGTTGAAGCGAGAAATGACTGCGCCAACAGGCTATTTTTATGCCGCACAGGATGCTGACAGCTTTAACACTTCTGAAGAACTTGAACCGGAAGAAGGAGCATTTTATGTTTGGACTTATGCCGAACTGGAACAACTGTTAACGGCTGAGGAATTAACGCAAATTAAAGCACAGTTTACTGTTAGTCGCAGCGGCAATTTTGAAGGTCAAAATGTATTGCAGCGCCGCCATCCTGGAAAACTGAGCGACACGGTAGAAACGGCTTTGGCTAAACTCTTTGCGGTTCGCTACGGTGGCAATCCCGAGACTGTAAAAACCTTTCCGCCAGCCCGCAACAATCAAGAAGCTAAAAACGACAGTTGGCCGGGTAGAATTCCCGCAGTTACGGACACGAAAATGATTGCTGCTTGGAATAGCTTAATGATTTCGGGTTTAGCCCGCGCTGCGGCGGTTTTTGGGAATTGGGAATATCTGGAATTAGCTGTGACAACTGCTAATTTTATTTTAGACAATCAGTGGACGGATGGTCGGTTTCAACGGTTGAATTATGACGGAAAATCTGCTGTAACCGCACAGTCGGAAGATTATGCTTTGTTTGTGAAAGCTTTGTTGGATTTGCATCAAGCGAGTTTGACTTTAGGAAACGGGGAAGAGGCAAAACAGTTGCCGAATTCTCAGTTTTGGTTGGAGAAAGCTGTGCAGGTGCAAGAAGAGTTTGATGAGTTTTTGTGGAGCGTGGAATTGGGAGGATATTACAATACTGCTAAGGATGCTAGCGGAGATTTGTTGGTGCGGGAACGCAGCTATATAGACAATGCAACTCCGGCGGCGAATGGAATTGCGCTCGCCTCTTTGGTTCGCCTCGCACTGCTGGGCCCGAATTTAGAATATCTCGATCGTGCCCAACAAGCTTTGCAAGCTTTCAGCAGTATTGTACAAGATGCTCCACAAGCTTGTCCGAGTCTACTTTCGGCGATCGATTGGTACCAGCATTCTACTTTGATTCGCACGACTCCCGATCGAATTTCGGGGTTGATTTCGCAGTATTATCCGACTGCTGTCTGTCAGATTGAGGCTAATTTGCCTGAAGGGGTTGTCGGGTTAGTTTGCGAGTGTTTAACTTGCAAAGAACCGGCGAAAACTCAAGAGCGGCTGTTGGAGGAAATTTTGCAAAGTCAAACGCGAGTTTAGCACCAATACTGTTTGCAAAAAAGCTCCTGTCTGGTTATCATTAGTCCTCATAGCGAAAGTCCTAGCTATGAGGACTTTTATGATTTTTTTCTCGCCGTCTGAAGTGAGTCCCTTAATCTTCCAAAATCTCAACTAAATCTTCCATCGTCACGTCTAAAGCGCGGGCTATTTTATACACAGCAGACAGATCAACTGTGTTCAAAGCATCCCGCCTCCCGTAGCTTTTTACTGTGTTGTAGTTAACTCCCGAGCGATCGGCAACTTCTTTGAACGTCCAACCTTTTTGCTCAGCTAGTTCTCGAATCCGCAGTCTAACGTAGCCCATATTTGGCTTGACATCGGTGCATATATACCCGACAATAGCTATGTACACTGAAAACGATCGCCCTCCTAGCCTCGAAAACTTAAGGGCGATCGCCTTTTCTACCACACCCCACGAACGTGGGGAAGGATTACCCTATGATACCAACATCAAAGCCCAAATTAAACTCTCATCCTTGGTGTATCGTGCGGTAATTGCCAAATATGCAGCGATTGGTTGTGGCAAGGTTCCACCGCCGAGGCGATGCACCAGGGATATATGCAAATTTTACGGCGGTTGTTGCCGGTGGCTCAACAGGCGATCGTTTTTGATACGACTGGGGCCGAGAAATTGGGAGATGCTCGAACATCTGAGATAGAGCGAATGCTGTAATCGATGGGAGCGAGATCCTTTTTTGTTTTAACTGGAAAACCGATAAATAGAAAAGAGCGATCGCTCTTTCCTGACAACAAGTAAGTAGGTCGCTCTCATTAAAAGTAAAACGTTCTTCTGTCAGATACCCCACTTCTTTAAGAAGTCTGGTATCTAAGTATTTTATTTTTTTAGGTGGCCTTTTTTAGCTTTAAATTATTAAGAATCTCCATGCAGCTAACACTTAGCGATTAGCAAATTACAATATAAGCAGTTTTTATATTGAGTCTGTAATATTTATTAACTATAATTACCAGGTCAGAAATAATAAAATTGTTACGCCTAACAGTTTTTCCCAAATAACAGCTAAACTATTCTAACGTTTGCGCGTCCCCAGCGTCGCAGGCTCAACCTATAGCTGTTAAGGATTCGTCCTGATTCACAGGAGCAAGATTTTAAAATATGCATCTCAGCCAACTGACTCACCCAAACCAATTACACGGCCTCTCGATTCATCAACTCGAACAAATTGCCCGACAAATTCGAGAAAAGCATTTAGAAACTGTAGCCGCTAGCGGCGGCCACCTCGGCCCAGGATTGGGTGTAGTCGAACTGACCTTAGCACTCTACCAAACACTCGACCTCGATCGCGACAAAGTTACCTGGGATGTCGGCCACCAAGCTTATCCTCACAAATTAATCACCGGCCGCTACAACCAATTCCACACCCTGCGCCAAAAAGACGGCGTTGCAGGCTATCTCAAGCGCTGCGAGAGCAAATTCGACCATTTTGGTGCCGGTCACGCTTCCACAAGTATTTCCGCAGCCTTAGGAATGGCGATGGCGCGCGACCTAAAGGGCGAAAACTTTAAAACTGTAGCAGTCATCGGCGACGGCGCCTTGACTGGCGGCATGGCACTCGAAGCGATCAACCACGCGGGGCATATGCCGAAAACCAATTTGTTAGTTGTGCTCAACGACAACGAGATGTCAATCTCGCCCAACGTCGGCGCAATTACCCGCTATTTGAACAAGATGCGACTCTCGCCGCCGGTGCAGTTTCTCAAAGATAACTTAGAGGAACAATTCAAACACATTCCCTTTGTCGGCGAAACTTTTACTCCAGAAATGGAACGCCTCAAAGAAGGGATGAAACGCTTGGCTGTCTCGAAAGTTGGAGCCGTAATTGAAGAATTGGGCTTTACTTACATGGGCCCGGTAGATGGACACAATTTGGAAGAGTTAATTACCACTTTCAAACAAGCTCATACTATTCAAGGGCCGGTGTTGGTTCACGTGGTGACGGTGAAGGGCAAAGGATATGCGATCGCCGAAAAAGACCAAGTAGGATATCACGCCCAAAATCCCTTTAACTTAGCCACCGGCAAAGGCATTCCCTCCACTAAACCCAAGCCTCCAGCTTACTCTAAAGTATTTGCCCACGCCCTAGTCAAGCTAGCAGAAGATAATCCCAAAATTGTCGGCATTACCGCTGCAATGGCAACCGGAACAGGTCTGGATAAACTGCATGAAAAACTGCCGAAACAGTACATTGATGTCGGGATTGCCGAACAGCACGCCGTGACTTTATCCGCTGGTTTAGCCTGCGAAGGAATGCGCCCGGTTGTGGCAATTTACTCGACCTTTGTGCAGCGGGGATATGACCAAATAATTCACGATGTTTGCATCCAAAACTTGCCAGTTTTCTTCTGTTTGGATCGCGCCGGCATTGTCGGTGCTGACGGCCCCACTCACCAAGGAATGTACGACATTTCTTTCTTGCGGTGTCTGCCAAATATGACAATTATGGCGCCAAAAGATGAGGCAGAATTGCAGCGGATGATAGTCACCGGAATCAACCACACCAGCGGCCCGATCACCATGCGTTATCCGCGCGGCAACGGTTACGGCGTGCCTTTGATGGAAGAAGGTTGGGAAGAATTGCCGATCGGCAAAGCCGAAATCCTCCGCAACGGCGACGATTTGCTGATATTGGGTTACGGTTCAATGGTTTATCCGGCAATGCAAACCGCCGAGATTCTGAGCGAGCACGGCATTGAAGCAACTGTGATCAATGCGCGTTTTGTCAAGCCTTTGGACACCGAATTAATCTTGCCTTTAGCACAGCGAATCGGCAAAGTTGTCACAATGGAAGAAGGCTGTTTGATGGGAGGCTTTGGTTCAGCAGTAGCCGAAGCTTTGTTGGACAATAATGTTGTTGTTCCAGTGATGCGGTTGGGTGTACCGGATACATTGGTAGATCATGCAACGCCTGAACAATCATTTGCCAGTTTGGGATTAAATCCGTCGCAAATGTGCGATCGCATCTTAGCAACCTTCAGCCGCAAACAATCACCCGTTAGCGTCTAATTAGCTAGAATGGTAGGGTGCGCCTAGCGCACCTTACCATTCGAGACTAATCCTAAGAAATACCCGATCTATGACAGTGTAATACAACGATCCCGCAAGTCCGATGGTGTCACATTCAGAACTCTACCTAAAATTGGACCGTTTGAAGCAATTTGAATCGTAGTGTCGTCATAACTACCATTGCGATATGTCTGCGGGTATTTTGACATTGGAAGCGAGTTAAAAGCAAAATGAATTTAAAAAGTTTTGACATAGTAATAGTAGGAGCCGGTCCAGCAGGCGGTCACTGCGCGAGAATCCTAGCCAAATCCGGTCACAAAGTCTTGCTGGCAGAGCAAAACGACAATTTTAATAAAAATGACTTTTCCAGCGCCGCCACGCCTCTAGAAACCCTCTCTAAATTCAATTTACCCGAATCCGTTATCGGCAGTTTTTGGCATAAACTTACTATTGAAACTAGCAAAGTCAGCCAAAGTTGGGAGTCTCCCGAAAGCTTGGGAGTTGTTCTCAACTTTGCTAAATTTAGAGCATTTTTGGCCAGCGAAGTTGAGGAATTTGGCGGTGAAGTTTGGCTGGGTTATCGCTACACCCGACATTCACAAGCCAAGGGCGAAACAACCGTAGAATTTAAACAGTTATCCAGCGGTCAACTTATCACAGTTAGCGCGAAAGTATTGGTGGATGCTACTGGCTTTGCTAGGGCGGTTATGTACGAAAAAGAGAAGGATAAGCCAGCTTTTTTGTCGGGAACCGGACTCGAATATTTAATTGAAGTAGAGCCAGAAGTTTACAATAAATACAGCGGTGATTTAATCTTCTTTTTGGGCGATAAATGGATGCCAAAGGGTTATTCCTGGATATTCCCAATGGAACAGAACAGGCTGAAAGTTGGTGCGGGGCGCATTTTTTTAGATCCGAAAACAGTGAGGCATTTGTCACCGCTGAAAAAATATATTGATTTACTGATTGATGAATATCTGAAGTCTAAAAATTATAAAATTATTGACAAACACGGTTCCACGCTGAAGTACAGCCCTGGTTTGAAGGATATTTATTGCAAGGATAATATAATTGCGATCGGCGATAGTGTCTCGACAGTAAATTTTTTGGGTGGCGAAGGAATTAGACACGGGATGGATGGTGCGGAAATCGCCGGGAAATATATTCAAAGGTATTGGGAGGGGAAAATCTCAGATTTTCGGGATTATGAGACGGAAATGCACCGCAAGTTTGATAAGAAATGGAATATTTCGGAAAGGTTGGCTGTGAGAAAATATATCGATGATGTTAATGATAAACTGACAGAGAAAATGATTTCTTATTTAAAGTATATGAAAACTGAAGATGTTATGGAGATTTTATTTTATTATAAATTTGAGAAAATTTCCCGAGGGTTAGGCGGTTATTTGCAGCGAAAAATCCAGGAATTGATTAATAAATTTCACTTGTAAGGTGCGTCCGTTGAGAGATTGTTAATTGAGGGAAAAATCTCGCTGATTGACGCACCTTACTAAGCTAAATTAAGCTAATTTTAAGGCATTTTCGGCGGTGACTTGAATGCGCGGCAGCGACAATAAAGAATCGTCAAAACTGCTAAAATTTAATTGATATGATACACCAAAAGTATATCCACTCGCTCCAATTAAATGCGCTACAATGGGATCGAAATCCCCGTAAGGATAGGCAAAGCATTTAACAGATTTCTCTAATCCCCGTTCCAAGATAGCACGGGATTTGACCGCCTCCCGCACAATTTCTGTCGGCGACAATGCAGTAAGAGGTTGATGAGTAGCAGACATAGAACCGAATTCAATCCCTGCATCCCGCAGTTGCAAAATTTCCGGCCATCCCATTAACGGCACTTCTTCAAATTCGGCTTTTTCCCAACTATTTGTCTTTCCTATTGACTCCGCTACCAGAAAAACAGTTGCTGTAAAATCAAAGCGTTTTAGCAGAGGCCAAGCATATTGGAAAAAGTCGAGATAGCCGCCGTCAAATGTCATCAATACAGCTTTTCCGGGTAAAGGAGTTTTAGCCTGTTTCGCGCTTCGCCAATTTTCCCAACTCGCACTGTAATAACCCAGATTTTTGAGATTGTGTAACTGTTGTTCAAAAATCTGGGGAGTAACTGCGTCTAAACCGTCAGGAGAAATGCGGCGGTAGGAGAGAATCGGGAGTTTTTGTGTAACGCTATGATTGTCAAAAACTTGAGGTTTCATCGAGTGAGAAACTTCCCGATAAGAAGATTTTGAGCAAATGATTTCCGGTGCGTAAAATACTTGCTTTGGAAACTCGTTTTCTGGGGGAATTTGCCTTGTCGGTTCCCCAACGTAAAATACTTGCTTTGGAAACTCGTTTTCTGGGGGAATTTGCCTTGTCGGTTCCCCAGCGATTGCCGCGGCTGACTCGATTTCCTGCAGCGCCGCCGCCGGGAGTGAGGCGCGACGGCTGACACTCGTCCCGATCGCACCCGATCGCCTGCCGAACATCACCGCATTTTGGGGATAAATGCCCCCAGCACCCGGTGCATTCCAGCAGTCGGGCAAATTAGATCTTTGTTGAGCACAAGAGGCTAAGCGCGATCTTAGCCATTGCTTGCCGTTGAGTGGTTTTCCCAGCAAAGCTTCTCGCACGGCGGCGACGCACAACTCAAAACCCATATTTCGAGTAATTGTCGATCGCAATTTTTGAGCTGAAACAAAATTATTTTCCACCGCAACAGTTACAATACCGACAGCCACGCCGCCTACTTTTACCAGCACGTCTATTTCAGAAAGCTCAACTTTTATATTAGCAAATCCCTCGCTAATTTCTAAGACTATCATTTTTTTTTCGATGGTAATTGTTGAGACTTCCTCAGCTATTTCAGGCTTGTAGAAATCCTCCAAATGCCAATGCGGACGCCCCCATAATTCTTGCATAAATAGCGTCCAGTCATGTTTAGGGTGCAATGGTTCCAGCAAAGTTTCCCACAATTTATTGCCTTTTTCGCAGCGATTGCGTTGAAAGAAGCGATCGAGAATTTGCCAAGCAAACTGGGCTGCCACCGCATCCGCCAAAACCGCAGCCGCAACCATGCAGTCGCAAATCGGCAATTCAATAATACCGAGTTTAATTCCTTCTAGTTTGATCGTACAGGACAGGCGATCGCATATTTGCGGAAGATCACAAATATCGGAAATTGGTTCGCTCACTTCCACCGTAACTTTCCCGGAAATGTCACCCTTGACGCCCTTAATCTTATCTAAAATATAGCGAATTTCATGGCTCTTAAAAATTTTATGATATTTGTGAACGTTATTACTTTTAACCTCTCTCTCAATTCCTTGATGCCAAGGCAGATTTAAACTTAAATTGACGGCTTTTTGTTTATAAAATACCAGCATTTTTTTATCATATGCAACGCCCATAAACTCACAGATTTCTTCTAATTTTTTTACTTTATTATCTACAATTTCTTCATATTTCACTAATATATGATTATAATTTTTAGCATATTTGTGACTAATTAAAATCGCCTCTTTCCAGCGAGTGATACAGTGGTTTAAATCCCAACCAGGTCCCCATAAATCATGAGAACTTCTAGTAGCCTCATGGAGAGAAGCTATGGTATCCATACTATTTCGCAAAATATGTATAAATTTAGCATCCGGCAACAAGCGCTGTATATCCTCAATAAAATATATGTGTTCCGGCGTTTTTTCCAACCAAATACTTTTGTTTTGTTCCGCCGCCAAACCATCCAAAACTTCGACAAACCACCTAACTTTAGTGCCTACAGTTTGACTATTATCAAAACCTTGCAAAAGTTCAGGGCGATTAATCTCATCCTTAAAAAAAGCTTCCATCCTACTAGGAAACTTTCGCACAAATTTTTTGTACAGCAAATAGTGAAAAAACTTAGATTCAGGAAAAGAAATAACTTCAGGATGAGCGGCTAATAAACTTTGAAGCATGGTTGTGCCACTTCTCGGAGAGCCTACTAAAAATATCCGTTTCATTTTTATACCTCATAAATGGTTTGTGAATGAGATTTTTTTGAGGGAAACACAGAGAACGCTAAGCCCACAGAGGAAGAGAATAAAGAGATCTAATTTATGTATGATTATAAATCATTTGTCAACCTCTATTTTTTAGCGCCACTCAAATATTTGCTTAAGTCCACTTAAAATTTTCTTTTAACAAATCCGAAAGTTCCTGATTGTAAGGTGTGAAATAATTGGTCAATTTTTGTTCGATTTCAGGCGGCATTTGGCTGTAGTGATCTACATGAGTGATTTCATAGTCTTTAATTGCACTCGCACTAATATCCAAGAAATTCAATACTTCCGAAAAGACTTTGCCGGTATTTTCGTAAAAATCTTCGGTTTTGAGAATTAGCAATTGTTCCCTCGGAAAATAGTCTAGCCAATTTTTGATTTGTTCTACATAAATTCCCCGCGACAAATAGGAATAATGCTGGTGATTAAAACTGTAATAATTTTCATCTGCTTTCATTTTTTCAATTTCACCTTTGAGCCTATCTGGTTCAGAAGCGATCGCCTTTTCAAAATCCAACTTTTCGCAGCCACTCGCCACTTCTAAATGATAGTGCATCCATGCTCGTTTTACCGGGTTTCGCAGCATCACAATCAGCTTAACATCCGGGAAACACTTGTAAACCCGCTCGGCGACCAAAGGATGATAAATATAATAAGCATTCATCTCCCACAGCAACACCTTTTCACCAGTTACACTGCGAGCCAACTGTTTGTTGTACCAATCAACACCACGCTCATAATTCAAATCAAAAAAGTGAATTTCGCGGGAACCTTCTTTAACTTGCAAGTGATTTGCCAGATAGCCGTAGAGAGATTCCGGGCCGCAGTTTTGAGCCCCAATAATTAAAAAATCAGGTTTTTGCTTAGGTTCCAACTGAGTCGAAATATTGAGGTAGCCGGGATTATTTTTATTCAAATCGTAAGTTGCAGTGGCTGGTTCCGGTAAATTCAGAAGCGGCATTTTGCCCTCAAATTCCCAGCGGTACGGCGGACAAAGAATCGTTTTTTGGTTTACAGTCGATCGCACGTACAGCGGATAAACCTGCCAATGATAATCATAGGCGTAAGCCAAAGTTTCCTCGTAAACCCCAACATTCACGTAATACTGACCGTTTCCTAAATCCAGTCTGTCTATTTGCAGCCGGATTTTGCCTTTCCCTTTCACCAGTGGCAGCAGTCTGCCCATTTGATTAGTATTAGTCTCAAAACAACTTTGACCATCATCCCTGCTGATTGTCACGGCAAAAATAGCAGCACAAATTTCATGGAACACCGAATAATTAATTTCAATGCTAATAGCGTCACCGCTATCTATTTCCGAATGCGGAAACACTTTGACATCTGTAATTTCTACTTCCAAAGAACCGAACCGATTCTGATTACCTAGCATTGGTGACTGGCTACTTGTAGCTTCCGCAGCACGCAGGGTACTGCGATTTTCTGTGGACGATCGCATTTCTGACAAATACTGACCGACTACCACTTCCGGTTCCCCATAAGCCACAATTTCACCTGATTTTAGCCACAAAGCCCGATCGCACATTTTCTGAATTTGCGACGCGGTGTGAGAAATCAAAACAATTGCACATCCTTGATTCTTAAACTCAGTGATCTTATTCAAACATTTAGTTTGAAAAGCAACATCACCAACCGACAAATGTTCATCAACTAACAGCACTTCTGGATCGGTATGCACCGCCACCGAAAAAGCCAGCCGCATTTTCATCCCCGTACTGTAAGTCCGCATCGGGCTGTCAATAAACTGTTTTAACTCTGCAAATTCCACAATATCGTCAAATCGGCGCGCCACTTCCCGGCGAGTCAAACCGGCCACCACAGCACCCACAAACACGTTTTCTCTGCCCGTTAGATCCGTGTGAAAACCCGCACCCAAATCCAACAAGCCGCCAATTCTGCCGTTAACTTTAATAGATCCTTCTTCAGCCCGGCCAATACCGCCGACCAGTTGCAGCAGCGTTGATTTTCCCGCGCCATTCTTGCCAAGAATTCCCAGCATTTCCCCAGGAGAAACACTAAAATTTATATTCCGCAGCGCCCAAAAACTCGCCTCCGGCTTCAGCTTCCGCCAACCAGACAAAGCTGCCTCCATAATCGTAGAAGGTTTCGCGGTAGAGTAGCGGTTAAAACGCTTACCCAAACCCTTGACAATAATTGCTTCACGCATTTACAACTCCTCCACAAAATTATCGCTTTGCCGTTTAAAAATTCCCACTCCGATGGGCAAAAGAGCCGCCACAGCCAAGCTCAAAATTAACAGAACCCGCCAATCCGGCGGCATACCTTGGAGCAGTATGGCGCGGTAAGCTTCAATCAGGGGCACCATTGGATTTAAGTAATAAAAAATCTTAAATTTTTCCGGGACGCTGCTGATGTCGTAGAAAATCGGAGTCAGGTAAAACAGCATCTGCAAAACTACTCCCAAAGTGTGCTGAGTGTCCCGAAAAGTGACATTTAAAGCGGCAAGGGGATAAGCAAAACTAACTGTCAGAAAAAACTGAATAATCATCAGCAGCGGCAACAAAAATAGCACTGCATTCAGATGAACGCCATCAATTGCCAGAAAGATAAGTAACACCGGCAATGCTAGGAAAAAGTGAATTAGCCCAGTCATCGTTATGACTACCGGCAAAATTGCCGGGGGAAAATTTGGCTGCCTGATTAGTGCCTTATTATTTGTAATTAATGCCGTTGATTTAAATAATGCCGTTTGAAACCAAGTCCAGATTAACAAGCCGCTGAAAGCAAAGGAAGAAAATTTTGGAATATTAAGCGGTACAACAGAGCGAAACAAAAAGGAAAATACAGCCAACTGTAACAGCGGACTGATTAAAGTCCAAGCAATCCCCAAGGTCGAGCGCTTGTAAAGTAATTTCATATCGCGATCTACCAACACCCGCAGCAAATCGAACCAATGAGCCATTTTGCGCCGATAAACCAGCGTTCCCGCATTTCTCACCGCACACCTCCGGCAACTATCTGAGGTTCTCGCTCGGATGCCTCCCAGGGCTGAATCTTAACCAAATTCTGGGTCTGCACCAGGGTCAGCTTGTCAGCAATTGGTTCTAAAAAATCAGCTTCAATCACTTTTATTGCCATAATAATTACCATTGTCAATTTCTCTTCCTTTTCACTCTCAATTACTATTTATTTAAAATAAATTAAAGGCTTAATTACACCTCTATTTTGGTTTTTTCCTATAATCTAATTATGTCAGTTATAGGAAGGATTTTTCAGTTGTTTTTTGTCCAATACTGTACATAACTCTAGATGTTGAAGTAGGGTGTTGTCAACTAAGCTAGGCTCAGAAAGACCGGCACTTTTGGGCATACCGTTAACCCCGATCGCCCGAGCCAGGGGTTCGGCAAAGTCAAGCGCCAGAATCGATCGCAAGTGAGCGCCCCGCAGCGGTTCCGCGCCCGCTTGGGGAAAAATGTGGCCTACTGTCAGTTGACCGTAATACAGGTAAACCCCAGCCGGCCGTTCCGCGTCTAGCAGACGTTCTGCCTCGAACAAACCTTGCTGCAAATCGATGTCAATTTCATGTGCGCCCAAATCGCCGCTCGCCGGGCCTCCTTGCAAAAAACTAGAAATTGCCGATCGACTTTTCAACTCATCGATGACACCCCTCAAATACCAATAACCGCGCAATTTTTCCCACAACCACCGCCAAGTTCCCCGCATCCGCAAGCTTTCGAGTAAATCAAGAGATTTCCTCAGTCCCACGGCCAGGCAATCCACAGCAGCCGGCCAGAAAAACGTGATCGCCACCAGAATTTTATCTACCACCGAGTAAGCAGTTTCGTAGCCTGCTAGCTGCAGTGTCTGTCTAAGTTCCGGGTGTCGGTGGCCGATCAAAACATCAGATCGCCCTTCCTGACGGGATCGGCGGAAATAGCGATCGAGATTGTTGGTTTCGTGTTCGTAATGATAGCCCACTGCATCCCCCGCTACAGCAAAAGGTACATCAGCTTTCAGCAAACGCACCCCAAACTCGTAATCTTCCCCGCCGCAGTTCCCGAAAGCCGAATCGAAGCCATCAAGACGAGCAAACAGTTCTGCATCCACAGAAAGGTTGCCACTGAGCAAATCTTTATAAGTAAATCGGTGATCCGGCTGGCTCATCTGATAAAACTTGTCTTCCCACCACGATCGCACTTGCACATCAAACAACCTAGTTGCCCCCTGCAACTTAGGCGGGTAAGGGCCCATGACAGCGCAGCCGGGACCCTCTCGGTGAGCGCGCGCGTGGCTTTCCACCAAAGGTGGCAGGGCTTCGATATCGTCGTCGACAAACAGCAGCAATTGCCCGGTAGCCGAAGCAGCGCCCGTATTGCGGGCCATTGAAGCGCTCCGGCAATTTACCTCGATCACGTGCAGTTTAAACGGAGCTTTGTACTCTTGTAGCATTGCCAAAGTATCGTCAATGCAGCTATCTGCGACTACAATAACTTCCATTAGGTCGATCAGATAAGTCTGCGAGTGCAAAGCATCAAGAGCTCGCCGCAGCGAAGAACATCGATTGTGGCTGGGAATAATTACGCTAACTGTAGGATTTTCTCTCTTCATCTTGAATTGGTAATTGATAATTGGAAGGTTGAAGTCATTAGTCAGTAGTTCCTAGTCCGAAGGAATAAGGAAGAAGAAAGAGGAAAAAAACAGCTATCAGTGTCTCCGTGACTTGCGTGTCGTGAATAAACATAATTGGTAATTGATAATTGGTAATTGGTAATTTAAAACACTCTTCCCTCGGACTTTTTCCCTGGGACTTCTTCCCTCGGACTACTGACTATTGACTTCTTTCCTTTAACTTCCTGCAACCACTTCCGAGAAGCAAAATAAGCCATCGGCCCACTCACACAGCCCCGCAGTTGAGCCAACAGCAAATCGCTCGGAATCGCATCCGGCTGCTTCCGCAAAGAAGCAAATAATTCAGGAATTTGCTTGGAATACAGCCATCCCAAAGCTAATCGCACCACCCCTAATTCGCGATTTTTCACCAAAGTCCGCGTCCAGAAAGCGTAGACTCCAACTCCGTAGCAGTACATAGTTTTGCGTAAGTCTTCCCAATCGCGTCGGTGGCGGTGCCAACTCAGGGCTCTGGGTTCGTACACAATGCAGTAGCCTGCGGTGAGAATCCGAGCATACAGTTCGTGATCTTCCCCGCATTTAGCCGGCGTCCCCACGCCCAAAGCTTCGTCAAACAATCCAATAAAGTCGATCAAACTTTTCCGCAAAGCCATACTCGCCGAAACCCCCACAGGAGCGACAACTAGCGGGTTGCAGTGCGCCCCGTCAAAAATTTGGCGATCAAAGCCCCGCCCGTGGGGGCTGTAGCGCTCGAACCATTCTTGCGCCTCGGTTTCCAGTTCCAAGGGCATCACCAGCCCCGTGACGCACATAACTCGCGGATCGCTAAAATTCCCCAAGAGCGATCGCAGCCAGTTCGGATCGGGGGCCGCATCGTCATCTGTAAACGCTACGAATTCGTGTTTAGCTTCGCGTAAAGCTCGGTTGCGGGCAGCGCTGGAACCCGGTACGTCTTCGCGCACATAGCGGACTTGTGGGTAATTTTTGACCAGTTCCTTGGTAGCGTCCGTGCCCGGACAATTGTCAATTACTAAGTATTCCTGACCGTCGTCTGGGAGCTGCATCAACGCTTCTAGACAGCGGCGCAAATCTTCCGGGCGATCGCGCGTGCAAACTGCTACTGTGGCGATCGGTATTGCCTGCAAGGGCCCGCGCTCGTCCCATTCTAGGGCATCGTAGATCCAATTTTTCCACAGGTTCTCCCCCGTAGCGTTCATCAGTGTTTCCCGCAATTGGGAGCCGTCGGCGCGACCTCCGACAAGCGACAATAGAGCTTGGCCGATCGGTTTTCTGTGCAGTCGAATTAAAACCAAGGCTTTGCTGTAACGCTCCTCAACCGTAATTTCGGGCGGGAGTTTGGACATTTCCAGGTCAAGAATAGCTGTTGCCATTTTAGATTTTAGATTGCGAAAAAATCATATAAACTCCGTATATTACCGGAGGTATTTTAGCGAAAATTGTTTTATGGGATAGCAAATTCTCAATGCCATACTTGCCTAGCCTCCATCGCGAATCCAGCATAAAGCCTTTTTTTTATTATTGCTTTTATTTATTTTTACTTTCTATTACCCGCTGATGTCAAGTTTTTTCCCAACAGAATATTTGTTGTCGAACACCTTAGCTCGTTGAGGCTGGTGTCAATTGCAGGTTTTATGGGCCGTCGCCACTCTCCCAAGTCTCGCCATTAATGCCACCTCTAAAAGCCAGCTTTTTTGAGAAAACCCGGTTTGTGCGAGCGCCCTCATTCCAGCTTTAATTGCGCTCGGGTACTATTCTCTAAAACATACCAAACAATTAAACACTCTCGCGATTAAAAGTTTCGCAATTAGTAATTATTCTCTAACAATCCCAACCCCCTTATTAGAATATAGAGATCGCCCCTTAAGAAATATTAAAAAAAAACTAAAGCGCTCGGTAAAACTGCGCCAAAACCAATACTTTCTATGTCTTATAGGGGTCGTTTGAGCTAAAAAATTCTCCTATAAAAAACACTTTAGGAGTTAAAAAATAGACCTACATTAGCTATATTTTACCTACTTATTTAACCGACCTACATGAGTTAATAGAGGTCAATCCATACCACGTAAATTTAAGCACTATTAACTTAAAATCTTTACTAAAGGCTATAAGTACCGAGAGTCATACCAATTTTACATGAAGTTGCATAGAATAAAGATACTGTTTAGAGGTGATGAGTTATGGCACGTCAACTGATTGT